>JBJTEQ010000173.1:0-20232 GCA_046092945.1 Kapaibacterium sp. (SeqCode) | reverse complement strand
ACGTTTTTGCCTCTTTTAGCAACTGGGGTGCACCCGTTGACTTCTGCGCACCCGGGGTTGGCATCGAATCGACAAAGATGGGTGGCGGTCTAACAACCATGGATGGCACATCGATGGCTTCACCACACGTGGCTGGCATTCTCCTTTTAGGGCCAATCGGATCACGCGGCAACGTTACCGGAGATCCTGATGGCAAAGCTGATCCACTTGCAAAGGTGGGACCGTAAGACAGGTTTGAGGTTTCAGGTGTGGGGTTTGAGGTTGAAGAAGGAAGTCCTCATCTTTACATAAAGAACAATCAAGAGCGTCTCGCAGAGTTTTGCGGGGCGCTCTTTTTGGTTTCGGGTTTCAGGTTTCAGGTTGTCATCCCGAGCGGAGCGAGGGAAAGCAGATGACGAATGACCGATGACATCCGTAATCCGTCATCGGTAATCGGTCATCCGAACACACATTAGCCCACGGCTTCAGCCGTGGGAATACGTGGGCATACGTGGGCACGCAATGGGCTTACCGCACAATGGCCATGAGCACATGTGTGGCCAGCCCCCGACGAACTACGACCATGTATCGGCCAGCTGGTGCTGACGACAGATCATCGGTGATGCGCTGACCAAGCATATCGTATACATCAATATGATCGTCGGGTAGCAGGTTGTGAATGATGAGCGAGCCGTTGATCGGATTTGGAGCGATGACGGGATCGTGATCGTTCTCTGTGTTATCGATGGAGGTTGTTTGACGTGGACCAACATAGATGATGAACCATTGGTCCGGACGAACGCGCACAACGGTGGGGTCACCGCCGGTGATGCCAATGTCGGTGTAGGGTGACCATTGAGCCCCGTTCGTGGACTCCGCATACCAGAGACGGGCACCGCTACCATAGAAGCGCATTGTAGAATCGTTTACCAGTGCATAGTTGCCCGTCCAGTTGTGCTGGGCGTCTGATGGATAGGGTGGCACAGGCGTGAAGAGCAGACCATCGTTGGAGACGGCATGGTGAGCCCCTTCCTGTGGAGCACCTCGCGGAGCACAGTAGTGCCAGAGTCCACGGAAGCGAATAATGGCGGGGTCGATCACAGGGCGATCGGCCACGTCGTACCGCGCACCGGGCTCGAAGGTGTATGTTACGCCGTCCGTGCTTATTGCGCTATAGGTGTTTACTATCGCCGTCAGCCCGCCCATGGGCATGCCGTCGCTGGAGCTGAAGTAGATGCGGAGTTGTCCGTCGACAACGGCGAGAGTTGGGTCAAACGGACGCTGGTAGTTTGGTGGGAAGTCGCGGATAACAATCGGCGTTGGTTCCGTCCACGTAATGCCGGCATCATACGAGAACTTCACTGCTACTCTGTCCCAGGTAGGAGCTGTACGGGGCTCGCGGAACCACTGGAACGCGCACACCATTGTATCGCCCTTCCAGCGCACAGCCGATGGTACGCCCGACGAATCCTGATAGAGACTCCATTGTCCGAACGTGCGTCCGTCGCTCGACCACGCAATGCGCAGACCGCTCTGCCACGGGCCGCCGTTGGGTTGGGCCAGTGCCACGGTTCGTAGCAGCACTATCGCTGTGATCAATGACGCACGAAAGCAGAGCATTTTCATCCGTCGAAGTTACGACCGCGGTTTGGCTACGCATGGTACCATGTTCCCTGCCAATCGGACTGGTCTTTGTCTTGTCGACGAAATGAGTGTTCGTGGACTCAAGAGACGATTAGCCGCCCCCCCCTTACAGCCCCAGCACATCACCAAGGCGTGCAACGCCGTAGCCGCGACGTCGTATCTCTTTCGAAGCCTCGCTGTCCGGCATGAGTGCCGGGTTCGTGTGGTTGAGGTGAATGAAGATCACCTTTGCACGGTCTGCGGCTGGAAGGATATCAAAGAGCTTCATGCTCTCAACGACAAAGGGGTGAGGGATCTCTTCCATTGCGCGGCCCGGCAGCTCCTGCGCATCGTAGAAGGTTGCATCGATAAGCACATAGTCCGAAGAGCGAACTTCCTGAACGATGTCCACCTTCCACTTCTCCCACTTGTCGATATCCGGAATGAACAGCGCCGTTTTGCGCGGTCCACGAATGCGGTAGCCCACCGTTTCGGAGTACTCATCGCGGTGAGGCACAACGCGAGGCGTAACCTGAAGTGCACCGATCTGCACTGGCCGACCATCCTGCAGTTCCTGCAGAGCAATGTTGCTGCGGCGCACGAGCTGACTCCATGGGCCGTTGGTTTCGAGGTAAGACTTCAGACGGGGCATCGCATAGACGTTCACCGACTTGGCGTCCATGGCCTCTTTGCCCAGGTACATGAGCCCCGTATAGTGTCCGATGTGTGCATGCGTTATGAACACTGCGTCCGGCACCTCGCGGGCGCTATCGCCGGACATATTCCGCAGCATCTTCATCTGTGCCGGCATATCCGGCGAAGCCTCGAACATCACCGTGGTCTTCGTTGTCCGGTCGATCACTCCGAGTGAGACCACCTTACGGTCAGGGGGCGGAGCAGCAAACAGTTCTCGGCAGCAGCTGCGTCGGCATCCAGCATGGGGCGAACCTCCATCCTGCAGCGTCCCCAGAACAACAAGCTGCACCTCCGATGCTGATGGATCGCCCCCTTGCACTGCAAATGGCAGAGTCGAACATAACAGCAGCAGAATGACAAGGCGGAGAAGGAGTTGATGCAGAGTACCCACTACTGAAAAACCCACACCTTCGAGATCACCTCAAATGTCATAGCGGGTTCGTTGCCCCCAAGCCATGGAATACCAAGGATCAATAGCGCAGCTCCTCCAAGCAGGACACCAAGAAAAAGACATCCACCTCCGCAGCCGCTGTTTTTATCATAGGTTTTCCCCTCAAGTCCGGCAAAAACAATACCTAGGATTGCAAGCAGAACTGATAGAGCAACTGATCCTTGTGGCCATTTCGATGGCATGTAAGGCCGTTCGCCTTGAGCATGAATTCTCGTCACGTTCTTTGTTGGGATACGTACACTGCTGCCTGCAGAGCCGTCTCGGGACCGAACATAGGTGTACTCCGGGCTAAGCTGCGTAATCGTGGCTTGCGTAATCGTGGCCTCGACGGAATCCTCAGAGTACGTGATGCTCAGTGTACCGTCGGGCGTTGGTCTATAGCCCTCAACCACCACATCAACAGGCATTACACCGAGATACTCCTGCAGTTGCGTGAGGTCCTTCTCATAGGACTTGTCACTTCGAAGGATACGCTCCTTCGGTACTTGAACACCTGAGCATGCATAGCCAAGGAGTAAGCACATCGAAAACCAGAATGCGCGTTTGATCATCACGGAAGATAATTATGATTCACAAACTCCCTTCACTGCATACGGCAGAGCCAGACACGGTAGTGTCGGAATGCTACGGCGCAGCAAGTGTTGATGTATGATAGGCAAAGCGGATGATCGTCGACCTTGAAATTTGGGAATCGATTCAGAATTTTCAAGGCAGAGCCAAATCAACAAATACGCACCATACTGCGCATTTTTGCGCAGCGTACTGCGTATTTCTCTCTGAAAGGGCCGAAGTGGATGAATATCAGACAGTTACAACGAAGGTAAAACTGCTGGATTAATCGAATGAAGGGCCATATGGTTTCCTTCACAATCGATGAAGATTGCCATGAAGCCGAAGTTGTCTGGAAGTTCGGTCTTTGTCATTATAATAGTTCCACCGGCTTGCTCGACACGTGACAACACGACATTCAGATCAGGATTAGCATTCAGATACAAGAGCGGTCCTGCGGTCGCAGGCGTATGTTCTGGTAGATAGACGAGCGCTCCTCCGACGCCATCGCCCTCAATGGGGAACAAAGCCATGCGGATAGGCTCATGTGCGCCTGGTACTTCCATGCGTCGCATCGAGCACCCGAGAATCGTCTCATAAAACGTTACAGCTCGATCGAAATCAGGCGTATGCACTTCGAACCAGTTGAGAGCGTTCCTTGTGTTTCCTTCGTCGATGGTTTGTCCGTATGTAGAAGAAAAAGACCCTCTGAAAAACACATTGTTTCAGAGGGTCTAATCTTTTGTGACTCTACCACGCAGGGTGGTTCGTCAAGTGGTTCGGGAGGGAGTTGAACCCCCGACACATGGATTTTCAGTCCATTGCTCTACCAACTGAGCTACCGAACCGGGACGGCAAATATAAGGAGAGGAGGGGAATAAGGTACTGGGTACTGGGTACTGGGTACGATGACCGATGACTCCGCAGGTTTCCCTCGCGCGAAGCGCGTTTCCCTCCGCAGGCTTCCCTCCGCTTCGGCTTCCCTCGCGCGAAGCGCGTTTCCCTCCGCAGGTTTCCCTCCGCAGGTTTCCCTCCGCAGGTTTCCCTCCGCCTCGGCGCCTAGGGCGTATACGCAAAATTGATCACCGGGGCCAGGGCGCCCCCTGGAAGAAGACCGAGACCGAAATCCATGGTGGTGGAGGTGTTGATCTTGCGCAGGCCGAGGACGAAAACGGACTGGGATGGACGCGCGATATCCACGCCCCAGAGTTCGGCCATGGCGTGGAGGTCGTGGAATTCGGGGAATCGCACGTCGATCATCAGGCCAACGCCGAAGGTGCCGTTGGAGTAGGGGAAGCGGAAGGAGCTGGCGAGGGTTCCGGCGCTGATGGTGTAATCGTCCCGACCCATAGCCTTGGAGAAGATGACGGTGCTGACACGTGAACGCACGCCGGTGAAGGTGGCAACGCCGTAGAGGTGACCCACAAAGTTCACGTCGTTCAGCCACGCTCCGTTGATGCCAAGGGCAAAGAACTGACGTCCACCCTCGACAAGGCCGTTTTCATCTTCATAGACGGTGGCCTTGAGGTTGATCAGCGAAAACTGGTCGCGCATGGAAAGGCCGGGGATAAACGACCGGCCCAGCGTGACGCTGCCAATGTCGCAGAGACCAAAGCCAACGGTTGGCAAAACGGCCTCGGTGACCCCGATATACCAGTCACGTCCGATGGGCTCTGCGGTTGGAATCACAAAGCCACGGTTGCGTGCCCGGTTGGACTGCGCCCGCGTGCCGATCCACGCGATGTCCGCTGCATAGATCGTAATGGTCGCAACCGATGTGCGCATCTGAACACGGGCACCCTTGCCATCTGTGGTGACGGTTGACAGGAGCCCCGTCACAACATCGCCATTGGCAAGACGGATGTAGTACTCAACCTCTGGATCGATCTCCAGATTCTCCAGCTCATTATCATCGATGGCCCGGGCTGTTGTTGCAAGCAGGAGGCAGGCAACTACACTCATACACTTCGTTATGAATGACGTCAGGGGACTCATGCAACGCCCCCTTCATGCGAAAAGGCAAGCTGACCACAGGCGGCGTCGATGTCGAGCCCGCTGGATGAACGAATGAATACCGTCACACCTTCATCGCGCAGCTGCCTGAGGAACCAGTCGAACTTGGCCTTCGACGTCGGACGTAGCGTCTGTGCAAAGCCCTTGGGCTGGGTAAAGTCGATGTCGTGAAAGGGAATGACGTTCACCTTCGTTGGCATGCGACGTGCCAGGCGCACCAGGCGCTTGACGTCGTCGATGGAGTCGTTGATGCCCTCAAAGAGGATATACTCGTACGTAACGCTCTTACGGGTCTTGCGGTAATAATACTCGAGCGCTTCGATGAGCTCCGGAAGCTGATACTTCTTGGCGATCGGCATCAGCTGCTCCCGTACGTCCTGGGTTGTGGCGTGCAAAGACAGCGCCAGCTTGATGATACGTCCTTCGTCGGCCATGCGGATGATGCCCGGAACAACACCAGCTGTTGACAGTGTAATGCGACGCGGCGCAACCATCTTGGTACGCTGATCAGTGAAGATCTGCGTCGAACTCATCACGTTGTCGTAGTTATTCATCGGCTCGCCCATGCCCATGAAGACGATGTTGGTGATCGGCTTCTCCGTGTGCTTCTGTGCCTGCAGAAACTGATCAACGATCTCGCCCGACGTCAGGTTACGCGTGAGCTTGAGCGAAGCCGTCGCACAGAACACGCAGCCCAGATTACAGCCCACCTGTGTGGACACGCACAGCGTAAGCCGACGTGGCCGTCCGTCGGCCTCGACCATTTCGCTTGGAATCAGCACGCTCTCAACCTGACGTCCATCATAGAGCTCAAAGAGGAACTTGATCGTCCCATCCTCCGAATGCTGCTTCGTGGTCAGCCGCACCGACTGTGACCGGAACTCCGTATCGAGCCGATTGCGCAGTTCCAGCGGCAGCACCTGGATAGATGCCGCATCTTCGGCCCGCTGAATGTAGAGTCCGTCATACACCTGCTGCGCGCGATACTTCCTCTCCCCATGCTCGATGAAGAGCTGCTCAAGTTCAGGCAAGGGGCGCCCCTTCAGCTCAATAGGCCCCTTGACAATGTCGCGCTGTGCCGTTGCCATAGATGCGAAAATACGGCGCTACGCGCTGGTGTGAGGTTCGGGGTGTGGGGTGAGAGGTTAGTGTTCTAACATCATCTTTCATTCAATGGTGGGGTAGCAACATGCTGCGACCCTACCTCCTACCTCATCTTGTATATCCGATGAAACAGCACGCTATGAGGCAGCGTGAGAGCGCTGAGGGCAACAAACAGGGCAACAATGCCAGATGTCTGCGGAAGGAACATCGCAGCAGTGGCGATACCAGCGAGCGACACGAGAGACAGCGGGAGCGCGGCCACGATGAGCTCTGGCCACGACCAGGGAAAGCGGCCGCCCAGGTGGTGACGCAGATCGTTCATGCTTGTTAGGGCGTGGACGATGGTGAAGTACCAGGTGAATGCCAGCAGCGAGTCGACCGTGAAGGCGAGGGCGATGATGATGGCGCTGCGGATCAGCCGCTGTCGGATGATTGGTACGGAGACCATTGCGGGAATGATCATGACCATGACGGCCGCCGCAATGCGGTACGAGTCGAGTCCGGAGAACAACTGCATGTCGATACGTGTGCGCAGAAGTTCCTCGATAATGGGGCGAACGGAAACCGATCTTGGATCAACCAGAAGAACAAGCACGGATGCCCCGTAGACAAACGCGCGAAGCCAGTGCAGACGTCCGGCATTGGGCACATCACAGTCGCCGAAGTGCCATGCGGAATTCAGAAGAAAGAGTGACAGCATCAGAAGAGGAGAGATCAGCCATACACTGATCACAAGAGCGATTGCAGCGACGTAGCGAAGCAGGTCGGCGCTGCGCCTGCCCCCTTTCACACCCATCATGTGGTGGTCGACCGCACCATGTGGAATGCCGAGAAGCGCTATCGCCGAACCGAGAATGGGCAGTGATGAAGCAAGACCAAGCTCCTGCATCACCGCCACCACGATCGCACTGATCAGGATGATCAGCGTCGGACGATTGCTCGTAGGAACGGACGCCATGGCAAGCTCCAGAAAATCAGAAGTTCTTCTCGCAGATGCGTCTCCTCATCAAGAAACCGCAGGATCCGCTCGATCGGATTGCGCTCGAACAGCGTCCAGAGGATGCGCGGAACCACCGCCGGTTCGTCACGGATGATCCTCAGCAGCAGTCGGTCATACCAGTCAAATCGCCAGTGCGCCCGTGAAGGGGGCGCGAACGTCCCGGTCGAGCGGTAATGGTCCATCATTCTGTAAGCATCACGCACGCACCGGGCAACGGTGTATCCGGTTGTCGGTTTGGTGAGTCCTCCCGCAACACCAATAGAGATCCACGATGAGCCCCGTTGTCGAATAGGCACACTGTCACACATGGGGATCATACCGGTCTCGGATGCGATCACGTGATAATCATCCACTCCGATAACATCGCGGACGTACACGCGCAGACGATCCTCATAGAGCGACTGCTCCCACGTCGATGCGGAAAAGACCGTACACTCAACCAAGGCCTCGTGGGTGCTGTATGGCAGAACATAGACAAAGCAGACGCCATCGGACTGGCTGACGCGAAAGTCCATCATCGTTGCAACCTCAGGGTCGAACACAGGTTGCGTCGTTCGTATGCGCCACCCATGAAAGTGCTGCAGAAGAGAAATGCCAGCCGCACGGACAACCTTATCGCTTCGAATACTGTCGAGCGATACCGTACTGACCCGGTTCGGACCCTCCACTTCACCTGTTTCGCGCAGAACATCAACCTTGGCATCCGCAAGTGCCCGTATCGACGAGGCTGTGTATTGACTGTAGCGGATCGTTTCCAGGTTTCGCACGATCGATCGGTCTTCAATACCAAATCGCAGCTTGCTCCATTCCGCCACCACAGCATCGTGGATCACAGAGTGTGGTACGCCCCATACGCACAACGTTTTATCCTGCACGTCGTGCGAACGATCGCGCATGGTTATGCTCACCGCATCGGTGCCAAGTTTCTCGGCGGCCACAAGCGCATAGACGTGGGCAGCAACCCCGCCACCCATGAAATACAATGATGTTCGATCATCGATCACGTCTGAACATAGACACAAGCGCATCATAAAGCGAGATGTTGGATATAAACATTTCATCGATTTGCACATTGAGACCTTTGGCGTACGTAAATACAACCGCCCAGCACGTAAATGTGGATAAGATTGTGCATCAGAACATTGCTGATTCTATTAACAATGGAATAATTTCAGACATCGGGAACTTGATTGAAACGAACCAGGGTTCCATCAACATCGACACTTCGTCCGGTTGCTTCTGCCAGTTGCACTGAATGGCTGAAACGCACGAACGATATGCCGAGTAACGGCGGTTCTTTGTGGTCACTTTGGGGAGTTTTTCGATGACCCAATCTCTACGCGTTGCCCTCTGGGCAGCAGTGCTTTCCTGCATGGGAGCGAATACCGCTCTCGCAGCCAACGGTGTGCTGAGTCCGAACGACTATATCGGATTCACCTTCTTTACCGGGTACATGGCGATGTTCGCCGCCTCGGTGTTCTTCTTCTTTGAGCGTGGCCGCGTGGCCGACAAGTGGAAGACTTCCTTGCTGATCTCGGGTCTGATCACGATGATCGCCGCTGTTCACTACTTCTACATGCGTGGCGTGTGGCTCGATACGGGCACATCACCAACGCAGTTCCGGTACATTGACTGGACGCTGACCGTTCCGTTGATGTGCGTCGAGTACTACCTGCTTCTGCGTCCAGCCGGCGCATCCAGCAACATGATGTGGCGCCTCATCGTTGGCGCAGTGGTCATGCTCGTAGCCGGTTACTACGGCGAAGCCGTTCAACCAGACAAGAACGTCATGTGGGGCGTTATCTCTACGCTCGGTTGGGCTGTGATCATTTATGAAATTTACATGGGCGAAGCCAACAAGCTTGCTTCAGCTTCCGACAGCGCATCCGTCAAGGCCGCGTTCACCCAGCTTCGTTGGTTCACCCTCGTCGGTTGGGCTATCTATCCGATCGGTTACATGCTCCTGCCAGGCAACCTGCTCTCCGGCATGGGTATCGCACCATCGAACATGGACCTGATCTACAACATCGGTGACGCCGTGAACAAGATCGGCTTCGGTCTTGTAGTGTACGGCATGGCCATCAACGACAAGTAAGTCAATTCTGTCAGCTATATGCTGCAAAGGGGCGAGGCATTTTGCTTCGCCCCTTTTTGTTTTTTGTACGTGGGACTGTGCGGTTGAAACGGCAGACGGCGTTGACGCATTAGAATAGCGGACGGGCGAGACTGCGTCTCGCCCCTACACATATCTCTGTACCTCAGTACCCAGTACCCCAGTACCCAGTACCTCAGTAACTCTCTGGGCAATTGAATGACTCAGCGCCACTCCCATGCCGTTGCAGCCGAAGGCCACGGTTACGTGTGAGCTGACGCGTTCGACGATAGGGTGCTTGGAGGGTGAGAAGGCCATGGTGCCGGCCCAGCGATGCTCGATCCTGATATTGGGCTGATAGGGGGCGATCACCTCGCGCAGGAGCGTCTCAAGAGCCCCTTGAATATCTTCCGTGACGTCGTGCGACGTCGTGCGCTCTTGGTCGAACGCGAGATTGCGAGCGCCGCCGAGGAGGATGCGATCATTCACTGGACGGAAGTACACGTAGCCCTCGTCGTAATGGTAGGATCCGCGCAGCGGCATTGAGGCAAGCGGTTCGGTGATAATGATCTGTCCACGGGCAGGCTGTATCTGCGACGCAATGCCGGTACTCACGAGCTCGGGGATCCAGGCATTGGTTGACACAACAACATTGCCGGTGCGGACTTGATAGTCCGATGTTCCAACACGTACGTGCACGGTTGCGTGGTCTGTAGCATCCTCGATCGACATCACCTCGGCACCGGTGCGGATCATCACGCCGGCGCGCTGTGCCAAGCCCCATAACACATCGACGAGTTTGCCGGAGTGGAGTGTTCCTTCGACCGGACTCGTTACGAGGTGCCGCACGTGTGGTGCAAATCCGAACTCGCGTGCACGGAGGTCATCGCGAATAAACGTGGTGACATTGGTAATGGGGCGAAGCAGTTCGTTCACTTCGTCGATGCGATCCAGCGAAGGGTGGTGCTCAAGAAAGATCTCGTGTCCACCGTCGCGGGTAAAGCCAACGTCGTACCCCTGGCATGTCTGCATCAAACCTTGCAGGCCCTCATATCTACGCCGAACGATGTCGACGGCTGCGTCCTGTCCCAGCAGATCAATATCAGCCACAACCTCGCTGATCGAACCAATGCAGGCAAAGCCCGCATTCCGCGTTGAAGCACCGGTTGGAACGAGTCCACGCTCGAGAAGCATGACTCGACGATTGGGTTCTGTCTGCGCAATACGCAGAGCGGTCTGAACACCAATAAGGCCGCCTCCGATGACCACAACATCGGCGTCTGACCAGGCTTCAACTTCCCAGAATGAGCGCATCTGCGAATCTACGGTGTAACCCCAGCCCCCTGCAGCGGTATCTTGCTGTGGTAGAACAACAACCACCTACGCTATCCGATGCACACCCTGATGACCGATGAAGAGCTGTTTGCGCTCGTTCGTGACAAGAACGACGAGCAGGCATTCCGTTCGCTCTTCAAGCGCTACGACAAACGGCTCTATGCCTACTGTCTGCGCGCACTCGGTTCCCATGAGGAAGCACAGGATATGTTCCAGACCATTTCGATGACGGTGTATGACAAGCGTGCAGCATTTACCGAAGGGTCCTTTGCTGCCTGGCTGTTCACCATCGCCCGAAACTTCTGCCTCAAGGGGCTTCGTCAGCGCAAGAACACCACGGAATACACGGAAGAACTTCACTCGTATGAGGAGACCGAACGTCACAGCGGTGACTTCATACTCCGTGAGGCACTCCACAGGGCCATTGCCGAACTGCCGGAGGAGTTTCGCGAGGCCCTCGAATTGAAGTACTTCGATGATCTTCCCTACGAGGACATCGCCAAAACACTCAGCATCACGGTCTCCCTGGCAAAGGTCCGTGTATTCCGTGCAAAGAAACTCATCCAGCAATCTCTGTCCAGTATCATCAGCGAACTCCAATGACGAACCAGGAACTTCTCGCAGGATTCCTTGATCGATCGCTCAGCGAAGATCAACTCCTCGAATTCGAACAGCGTCAGCTCGATTCCCCCGAGTTTGCCCAGGAGGTGCGCGAAATGCTCACCGTAGAACACCTGCTTGCCGACTCTGCACCAAAGGTGCGTTTGCCGATCGAGTTTCTCGCAAAGGTCGAATCCTCTGTGGCTGCACAGATCATCGCAGGCGCTGCCACAGGCGGTATTCTCGGAACGCTTGCCAAGTTCGGATGGGGCTGGATAGTGGGCGGTACAACGGCCGCCGTTGTTGGTGGTACAGCACTCTATGTTGCCGCAACGCGCACAGATGACGTTCAGCCGGATCCACGTCCGGCAAGAATCATGTCGGCACCGAAGACCACAACGCCCCCTGTCATCGAGCAGACAACGATAGCCGAACCGGCTCCAGCACCTGTTGTCGTGCGTGAAGTCAGCAAGGTTGACGTCAGCGTCAAGGCAACTCCAACGAGCTCAGCGGTTGATCAGCTTCGTGCTGATTATGAAACCTGCTCAACGGCAAATGACCGCGTCCGCTGCGCACAGATCGCATTGCAGATCGGACGCAAGTTGCGTCAGACGCAGCGCTCGAGCGAAGCCGAAACGTATCTCACCTCGGCTGTTACTCACGCTCGCGCAGCACGGCTGACACAGTTCGAAGTTGATGCACTTGGAGAACTTGGACTCTTGATGGTAGAGCGCGGTGATGTTCAGCAGGCAGCATCGTACTTTCAGAAGGCGATCGACCGCGGACAAAGTGCGCGGATCGTAACGACGACCTGGTCAACGGCGCTCGAGAACCTGAACCGATAGCCGAACACCGCGCGCGTCGTAGAGCGCGCGTTCCGGTTGCTCAAGTCCACGCACGGTCCACTCGGCAAGCGGACGCACACCGTCAGCCCCCTGCCGAACGGGTGACGACTGACGCGTTCCGCCATCGTTTCCGAATGTGAGTACCTCGGTCCGCTTTATTGGACGCGATGCCGAGGCAAGCGGTAAGCGAGATGTAAGAGATATCCGTAATGGATCGCTATCGGTCTGTGCCGCATCGACATCATCGACGTGGAGCGTCAGCACGATGGGCTGCTTGAATGCTGCTTCTGCTGCGATATCGTCGTTCATGTCCCAGGATATCGTGCTCGGTAGTGAGCCAGAGCCATTGAATGTCCGAACTGCAGCATCCTTCATTTTAGCTTCGATGGTCCACGTTTGTACACCAGCCTCACTGATAACATCAGGTACGAGTTGAACGCGCGGCAGCTGCGTTTCGATCGTCGACACCGTGAACTCGATCGGAGCGAATAGCTCAGGGCTGGACTGATCGAACGAGACACTACCAGCGGGTAGTGTGCCGCGATGGTCCGAACTTTGACCGAACTGAACACGGGACTTGTCGATGCCATAACGTGTAGTGATGTAGTCACGTATCACGTCCATGCGGGCCAACGAGATCTCCTTGGAGCTGCCGTCATCAGCAACGACAAGGGTGCATTTAGTTGACGACATACGTTTCATGCGAGAACCAATGATATTCAAGATCTGATACTGCCAGTGTGCAGATGACGCACCACTGATCGATGCGTCCTTCCACGTCCGCGCCTGCTGAGCTGAAAGAAGCTGATATCTCGACGGTATCTGAATAGATGTACTATCGAAGACCACCATGGGAACAAAGCTGACCACTCGTCGCGATTCAACACGAACAGCCGAAAGGCGTGCATCCTGCGTTACCTCTCCATCATCATCCACGAAACGAAGCTGCAGTGCAGCTCGTAGGACGGAAGGGGGCTTGGGAACCGCCATTCGATAGGTTTCCTTGCGGCGGATGATTCTCTGTTCCTCTCCATCATCACGACGTTCAATGATGGTATCAACAGCGGTGTTCATCAGCATCGTCATCGTCTCGTTGATGCCACGCGTCAGCTCCACAAACGTGTCGCGCTCTACACGGATTGCCAGCGGAAATGGGGCCTTCTCCTTTGGTACTTCTACGGGAACAGGCTGCGGTTGCTCAGGTTCTGCCGCTGTATTCGACGTGCTTAACATTCGATACCGAAGACCGATACTTGCTGAGAACGAACGCACGTTGAGTGCACCATCCTTCGTAACGGCGGTCATGGACTGGGTGAGGCCTATCCGAGGTACAAGCACCCATGCACCCGATGCGCTCACCGGAAGAATTCCCTCGGCATACATCGTAACCATAGGTATGATCATTCGTCGGTTTGGAACATCCCCCTTCGCAGTTAGCTGTTCAAGACTCCCATCAACGAATCGGATTCCCGGCGGATCGGCAAACACCATCGTCTGCGTATATCGTGATTCCGCCACAGCATACAATGGAAGACCAGCCCCGACAGACAGCCACGGTGTGGGCTCGTAGCGCACATACGGCGTTGCTCCGACAAGCGTCATTGAGGTCTGCAGATTGTGACGCAATGTAGCCGTGACTACTGAGCCCCCTTCCGTTGCAATTGGAGCTCGCTCCAGTGCATCATAACGGAGGACGGTCTGCTGCATATCAACGCGTACACCAAGGCGTATGTCACCGAACACTGGCACATCCATGCCAACGGCCCCCTGCAGGCGCGAACCGCCGGACACTGGATCGTAGCGAAGGTCACCCGGTGAGGCAATGCCGGGAACACTACGAAAGAATGAGGAAGGGGCTGATGAAAGTGCACCAACAGAAGCGTCAGCATTCCATGATGAGTTCTTCTGCTGCGCACGAACATCCACACCTGCCGTCAGCAGAGCAGCACACAGAAGGATGCACGAGAGGCGAAGGATCACGCGGCTCGTACCTTATTGGACAACGAATAGTCTGACGACGCTGAGCAGCGTGCCGCCAAGTTCACTCTCCACGGCAAGCCGCGCGTAATATGTTCCGCGGGGGAGCACAACATCAGCACTTCCGGAAGAGGCAATTGTGAGGTCGCGTGCTCCGGCTTGGATCTTCGCTGTAAGGTTCGACACAACAACACCTGATGCGTCAACGATCACCAACGTACAGCCCTTCGTCGGGAGGTTGCGAAGTCGCATCGTCGATGATTCCACAACGGGGTTGGGATCAACGTCCAGCACGAGAACACCCTGCAATGGATTCGCCAATCGGCTACGTCCGTCCTGATAGCGCCAGACGTTCGTGATGTTCACAACGGCAGACTGATCTGCAAGCCCCTTACCAGAAACATTGCGAGTAGAGTACGAGGCATTATCGAGTGCAAGTGGTGTTGACTCCGCATCACCCAGCGCAACGATGAAGGTGATCTTCGATGCGGTGATACCACTCCGGTCAATCGTCAGCGGGCCACCGTTACTCGCATCACGTTTTATTGACAGGATCTGCTTCCCATCGCGCACAGAGAGCGTCTGCCCGGCCGTGCGCAGCGGAACAAGAACCGTCGGATTGTACGACATGTCAAACGTCAGCTCATCGATCTGCTCTGGAACATCGATCGGACCATCGGCAACGAGCTTTACGTCGAGTGACAAGGTGTCGCCGATGCGAACGTCAAACGACGGGGCGCTGAGCTCCGGACGCAAGGTGTATGGGCGAGCCTTTGCCGTACCGCGCAGGTACATCCATGCCGTGTCGAGACGCTGACCGTTGCGGAGTTTACGCACGATACCAACCGTGTCGGTGTATCGACCCACGGAAGTCGGATGGAAACCAAACAGAAAGGCCAATGTGTCACGTCCGCGACGCACCGGACCCTGCAGGGTGGTGGAGCGGAACGGTGCTGACGGCGCGCGGGTGTACTCCCATTCAAAGACATCTTGCGGACCTGATCGGAAGAGCACAATGCGACGCGAAGAATCCATCACGTTGATTGTTCCGAAGTCGAGATCCTCCTCACGTTCGATCAGGAATGCAGAGCCATACAACCGCACTCTGATCCTGTTCTCGTTTTGTCGGCCACTCGGCGGTTGACGTTCAAGTTCGATCTCATCCTGAAAGTCGCCGGGCATCGTTGGAGCGAAGGTGACCCGCACGGTGATCTCATCATTACGGATGGTTAGGTCCTGTGCTGTACCGGTAAACGAAAACGGACCGCGCGGAAGTTTGGTGACTACATACTGTCCACCTGATGTCAATCCGCGGATGATGCGATCGCTATCACGTGTTGCACCCACCGGCATCGGTGCAAAGAAGATGTCGTCCGTAAGAGCTGGCTTCGGCTGCGCCAAGAGCGCCGTTCCGCTCAACAGCAGTATCGCATACAAAATGGGTCGAAACATCATCACACAATACCTTCGAATGGTCAACGAGAATCCCGACACGTTGTTTATCGTTACAGGTAAGGTCACGGGGCTGACCCATAGATCGTGCACGACGTCTGGTCCCATTCCTGACGCACCACCCTGCCCGAGCCACGCACACGGACCTCGAAGCCGGCGGCATGCAGCACGGTAATGGCCTTGCGCATGGAGAACCCGACAACTCCCGGCCTTGTGGCACCCGGTGTTGGAGCACGCATCGTCAGCCGAACCGATGAGCCCCGTACCAGGCGGGATCCTGGGTCGGGCCACTGATGCACAATCAGCCCGGCGTTGCCCGCCGTGTCAGCCTGCAGGCCAAGTCGATCCAGAACGGAATCGGCCGTGGTGAGCTTCAGTCCGCGCACATCCGGTACAACGACGGTATCCGACGACGGAACAGCCGAAATGGTTTGCTGCGTGCGTACATCAAGACGCAGCATGGTCATGGTCTTCTGGACGATGCGATGGAATACGGGGGCAGCCGTACTGCCGCCGTAGATATCATTCGTGGGATTCTCCAGGATCACCATCATGGCTACACGGGGCTTGTCTGCCGGGTAAAACCCCACAAACGACGCACGATAATTCTTGCGGTCGTAGGCCCCCTGCGTGTAGGCCTGCGCAGTACCGGTCTTACCCGCAATGCGCAGCCCCGGTATGGAAGCGCGCTTACCAGTACCGTTGTTCACCACTCCCACCAGCATCTCTGTGAGTGTGCGCGCCGTTTCCGCACGGATCACCTGACGCACCCGCTGTGGAGCGATCTCTCGTAGAACGGTTCCATCCTTGGCTGTGATTGCTCGAATAACACGGGGCTGCATGAGCACGCCCCCGTTAGCAATGGTAGCATAGGCGGTGAGCACTTGAAGGGGCGTTGCACTGACCTCGTAGCCGAAGGACATGTACATCTTCGTTGAGGCGTCGAACTGATTGGGTCGCTTTAACCGACCACGAACTTCGCCGGGAAGATCTATTCCGCTCGGAATTCCAAAACCAAAGTCACGCACCACCTTGTAGAACACGCGGTCATCAAGACGTTTTGACAGCGTGGCAAACACCACGTTGCTCGACTGCTCCAGAGCCCCCTGAAATGTTGTCACTCCAACGGGATGATCGTCCTTGACAATCGCACCACCTGGCATCAGCAGTTCTCCCACACCACCATCGACGGCATCGGTGCGACCAATGCGTCCTTCTTCCAGAAGGGCGGCAGCGGTAATGGCCTTCATGGTCGATCCCGGTTCGAACTGATCGGTGATGGCACGGATGCGAATTGCGTCATCAGAGGCCAAGTCAAGCCGATTGGGATGGAACGACGGGAATGATGCCATCGCCAGCACGTCGCCGGTTGACGGTTCAATGGCCACCACAGTGCCGCTTGCTGCGCCGGCTTCACGAACCCCACGCTCGAGTTCCTGCTCTACAACGCGCTGGATCTCCAGATCAATAGTCATCTGCAGACCTTGCCCGTCCATAGCAGCCTCGCGCTCGGGGTCGATACCTGGACGCAGTCGACCCCGTCCATCGCGCTGCATCACCACAAAGCCACTACGCCCACGCAGAAGCTCGTTGTACTGCAGCTCAATGCCGGTAAGTCCGTTGTTGTCGACGTCAGTTGTACCGATAACCTGTGCAGCAAGCGGTCCGTGCGAGAAGAGCCGCTTGGGCTCTTTAACTCTGATAAGCCCCCTGATCCGTATCGTGTCGAGGACGGGAAAGAGCACGGTATTGATCGCGCGGGCAAGCCACACAAAGCGTCCCTTCGCATTACGCATGCGGTCGATATACACCTGGGCTGGTTCCCCATCGGCCGAAGCCAAGAGCTGGGCAACAAGCTCGCGCTGCTCAATGATCGACGGATCAGCTGCGAACGACGTCATCTTCATCATCGTTGCTACGTCATGTCCGTTGCGATCGGTGAGCCGACCCCGTTCTGCACGAAGGGGTACCTTGCTTTCGTACTGCTTCTTGGCAAGATCACGGTATCGGGCACCTTCGACGATCTGTACAAAGAACAGACGTCCGACTACCAGCGCAAAGGCCACGGCAAAGACCAATCGCAGAAGACCAGCCTTTACGCGAATCGGTTCGTAGGTGCTTTCGTCGGTTGACGTCATTCTTTTTTGGCGTCGATCACAGTAGGTGCCTGTTTCGGCGGAATCAGACCGAGCTTCTCCTGGGCAATGCGTGTTATACGCTGCGCACTCTGCAAACGGTATGTCTCGGTCTTAAGCGTTTCGTTATACGTTCTGATGGAATCGATGCGCTTGTTGAGGAGCTCCTTCTGATCGAGGAGCTTCCTGACGCCAATCACATTACTGACGTAGAGAAACGTGAACAATGCGCTTACGATCAGAAGGGCAAAGAAGCTCCAACGATTCAGCAGATTCCGCTGACGCGCTATCTGCACCGGCTCCTTCACCTGCGTGGGCTTCTCTTCGGTCATTACCGGACCTCTGCTCCGGGTCCTACGCCGGCGTCGATCGGCGAGACAAGCGTCAGCTTACCGTCAGCATTCGAGGCCGCAAGCACCATACCCTGCGATTCCATCCCCATCAGCTTTGCCGGCTTCAGGTTTGCCACCACAATGATGGTCTTGCCGATCACATCCTCTGGAGCATAATGCTTGGCAATACCCGCCAGGATCTGCCGCTTCTCCGTGCCTAGATCAACCTGGAGCTTAAGGAGCTTCTCGGATTTCGGCACACGCTCGGCCTCGAGCACAACGGCTGTGCGCAGCTTGACTGTGCCAAACTGTTCAATGCTGATGAGCGAGGCATCAGGTCCCTGCTCATCGACCTTTGCTGTTGCCTCAGCCGAGGTTGCGGCCTCGGCGGCACCAAGTTTTGATACTTCGCGTTCCACGATATCGTTCTCAACTTTCGTAAACAAGATGATAGGTTCGGCAAGGGGCTGCCCAGCAGAAAGAAGATGTCTGCCGGCATGCATCCACGTGTCATCGCCGAGAACATTCTGCCCAGGAGCACCGGCGTTCTGCGTCAGCCCAAGCATGGACTGCATGGTCGATGATGCTTCCGGACAAAACGGGGCAAACACCACGGAGAGCGTGCGAATGGTCTGCAGACACACGTTCATGGTCAGAGCACAGTCATCCGGATTCTCCTTGATGTTCTTCCAGGGGGCTTTGTCGTTAAAGTACTTGTTGGCAGCACGGGCAATATTCATGGCCTCCGTCGCAGCATCACGGAACCGGAAGGCATCCAAATTCTTGGCAACATTCTCGAGTCCATCGGCCACGGCAGCCGAAAGAGCATGCTCGTGATCTCCCGGCGCGGCACCATGAGGAACCGCCGGCACAGCGCCAGCAAAGTTCTTATGGGCAAACGTCATCACACGGTTGACGTAGTTGCCGAGGATCGCAGCAAGCTCGTTGTTCGTGCGTGCCTGATAATCCCGCCACGTAAAGTCACTGTCCTTGGTCTCCGGCATGTTCATCGTCAGCACGTACCGCGCGATATCGATATGCTGTCGCTCGGTAAATGACTGAAGGTACTGGTGCACATCGATGGCCCAGTTGCGGGACTTCGAGAACTTGCGACCCTCGAGATTGAGAAACTCATTCGCTGGCACGTTCTTGGGCAGGATGTACCCTTCGTCGGAGCGGGTTGACAGCAGAATCGGGAAGATGATCGTGTGAAACACGATGTTGTCCTTACCCAGAAACGCCGTGTATTCCGTATCGGTATCACACCACCAGTCGCGCCATGCATCCGGCGTTCCGTGATTTGCTGCCCACTGCTTGGTGATGCTGATATATCCGAGGACTGCCTCGAACCAAACGTACAAGACTTTACCAATGGCACCATCAACCGGGACAGCTATGCCCCATGACATATCGCGTGTGGCTGAACGCGGTGCTAAACCCTGCTTGAGCCATGAACGTGACTGCTGCAGGACATTGTCCTTCCATTCGCCGGCATGGGCCTCGATGTAATTCTCGCACCACTGCTGAAACGCGTCCAGACGGAAATACCAGTGCGTGGTCTTGCGTACAACCGGCGTCTTGCCGGAGATCAGGGAACGGGGCGACTTCAGATCCAGCTGGTCATAGTATGCTCCGCAGGAATCACATTGATCACCACGTGCCTTGTCGTAACCACAGTTCGGACAGATACCTTCCACATATCGATCGGGAAGGAACATCGATGACTGTTCATCATAAAACTGGTCATCTTCCTTCTGCTCGAGAAGCCCCTTGTCTTTCCATACCAGAAAGAACTCTTTCGCCGTTTCGGCGTGCATCGTACTCGAGGTGCGATCATAGAGATCGAAGGCTATGTCGAGCCCCTTCAGAGCCTCGGCATTCGCGTGATGATACCGGTCGATAACGGCTTGTGGAGTGATGCCTTCCTTTTCGGCGGCAATCGTAATGGCCACCCCGTGTTCATCAGAGCCACAGATCGAAAGCGTGCCACGTCCACGCAGTCGGCAATACCGTGCATAGATGTCTGCCGGCAGCGTTGAACCAACAACG
>JBJTEQ010000172.1:0-14570 GCA_046092945.1 Kapaibacterium sp. (SeqCode) | reverse complement strand
CGGTGAGCGTGCGGAGTTATTGTGGAACGTGATTGACCGCTTTGCCCAGCCCATTCCTCTCTGCCTTCATCTCCGGGGTAGGAGACGCGTTGCCTTTAGTTTCTCTATAGGCGTGTCGACCCCCGAAGACCCTAGGTTTTGCTGGATGTCCGCAAATGTGTTGATGTTGCAGTCCCCTCTCTGCTCGGGCGCTTCTTTTTTCTGTTGGGCGAACAAAGGGGCTCTGCGCGGTTGCCGGCAGTGTGGCCGCTGCGGCAGCAGCAAAAAGGATGGCAATAGCGAACTTCTTCATGAAGGCTCCGGCTGAATTCGGATTGTGGACGATTCTGGACCGTGGTATTGTCGGTATCGCCACGAAAATAGTGTAGGCAGAGCAAAACTGGTTGCTTCGTTCGTCAAAAAATGACATTACCCCTTTGGCAATGAGACTTCGGGATGGTAACACATGAGTTCATCCGCGGTAAAGGGGCTTTCTTAGGGCAACGATAAGTTGTCGGGCTCTGCATATCTCACTCAGATCATTAGAAAAGTCGATTAGCTATGTGCAAAGTGAATTTCTGCATGCCCCTTGGTCGAAAAAATGTTTGCATAACTACTTGCATGAAAGAGAATGTCATTTATCTTTGTGCAGTAATTGTAACAGCGCGGACAGAATTCGGTAGGCATGCAGCATAAATCCTAATTCACGAGTGCTTCGGGGAATCTGCGATCAATGGCACGTCGAACAACCATCAGGGTGACCCAAAAGACCCTTGCTCAGGATCGGGAAGTAGCGAAAGCTGTTCTCGGCCTCAAGGACTATAACCCTGCGAATAAGGAGTTCACGGTCGTCAAATTGCAGGAAGCGCTCAAGAATGTCGAGGCTGCCATAGCAGCTGAGCAATCAGCTCAGGAGGCGGCAGCCAAGGCCCGCGATGAGGCAATTGCGATAGAAAACTCGTTCCACGACCTTGTGCTCGGCGTTAAGAGGCAGGTCATCGCCCAGTATGGCGATGACTCAGATGAGATAGCCAAGCTGGGTATGAAGAAGAAATCGGAGCGTCGTTATGGGCGCCCGAGGAAGGATTCAAAAGCAGAATAATGTGACGGTTTCCGCACGACATGACTTTGGGGGAAGGCATGGAGCATAAAGAGGACTTGCACCTTGCGGAAACATCGCTAAACAGAACGGCCATCTGAAAGGATGGCCGTTTCTGCTTTACGTCGTATGCAGTAGGGGGCTCAGGCTGCACCAAGAGCGGCGTACAGAGCATCGAAGTTTGGTAGCACGCCAGGGTTTTCGGTGACCTCGCAATACGAGATCGTTCCTTCAGGGCCGACAACGAAGGTTGCACGGTGTGAGCGCGTTAGACCACTGATACCGGCAAAGTTCTCGAGTGCCACTCCGTAGGCATTGATCGTTCCCAGTGTGAAGTCCGACAGGATCGGGAACTGAAGTCCATTCGCATCGGCGAACGCCTTGTTCGCAAACGGAATATCGGCCGTGATGGCCAGTACAGCAGCGTTCACACCATTCAAGCGCTGCAGAGCCCCTTGAAAAGTGTACAGCTCATCTTGGCAAACGCCGGTGAACGAAGCAGGAAAGAAGGCCACGACAACGTTCTTGCCGGCGAATGAGGACAATGAAACGGGCTTCATGTCTGCGCCGACGAGCGTGAAATCTGGTGCGGGGGTTCCGACTGCGAGTGCCATGGATATCTCCAAATTGTTGACGATAAAAAATGCTCCCTTTTGAGGAGGTGCAAACGTACGCATTGGTCAGAACAATCTGCAGGTGCTATCGCGTTCCCACATGTATATTGCGCAGCCGTAAATCCGTAATCAAAAGGGGAGACGCTAATGGCGTTTGAGCTACGATTCCGTAAGGACATCTCGCAATTACAGAGTGATGCAGTTCACAATTCTGAGCTGAAGCGCACACTTGGGGCAGGCAATCTCATTAATCTGGGCATTGGTGCGATCATTGGTGCGGGTCTGTTCTCGCTGACCGGTATCGCCGCTGCAGAGCATGCCGGACCTGCTGTTTCGCTGTCATTTGTGATTGCCGCCATTGGCTGTGCGTTTGCGGGACTCTGCTACGCCGAGTTTGCAGCGATGATCCCGGTAGCCGGAAGCGCGTACACCTATGCGTATGCGACGATGGGTGAACTCTTTGCCTGGATCATCGGGTGGGACCTTGTACTCGAGTACGCCGTGGGCGCCTCCACCGTGGCCGTTTCATGGTCGGCGTATTTGTCCAAGTTTCTTGCATACTACGGTATCACACTGCCGACGTCCTTCGCGATGTCATACTGGCAAACACCGCCGGGTTCCACCGAGCACGGGATGGTGAATCTGCCGGCGATGTTCATCGTGTTTGTTGTTTCACTTCTGCTTATCCGCGGTATTCAGGAGTCAGCGCGCGCGAATGCGTTCATCGTTGCGCTCAAGGTTGCTGTTGTGATCATCTTTATCGGTCTCGGCTTCGCCTACATCAATGCCGACAACTATGCCGAGTTTATTCCGGCAAACACGGGAGAGTTCGGTCACTTCGGTTGGAGTGGAGTGCTGAAGGCGGCCGGCATGGTCTTCTTCGCCTTTATCGGATTTGACGCCGTTTCAACGGCCGCTCAGGAGGCAAAGAACCCACAACGCGACATGCCGATCGGTATCCTCGGATCGCTGGTCATCTGCACTATTCTGTATGTGCTATTCTCATTCGTGATGACCGGCGTTGCTAATTACAAAGAGTTTGCCGGTGTTGCGGCTCCTGTGGCGGTAGCAATCGAAAAGATGGGTGTAAGCTGGTTAGCGCCGGCAATTAACCTTGCGATCATCGCCGGATACTCAAGCGTGATCCTCGTCATGCTTCTTGGTCAGTCACGGGTGTTCTACACGATGTCCAAGGATGGCCTCCTGCCGAAGCTCTTCTCGGACACCCATCCCAAATACAAGACGCCATGGAAATCGAACCTGCTTTTTGCCTTTGTCGTCAGCCTGTTTGCCGGTTTTGCGCCGATTGCGCTTGTCGGTGAGATGACGTCGGTAGGTACACTGTTCGCCTTTGTGGTCGTGTGTGCGGCTGTGCTGATCCTGCGGTACAAAGAGCCCAATCGTGAGCGTCCATTCAAGACGCCACTCGTGCCACTCGTGCCAATTCTTGGCATTCTCTCATGCGGAGCACTGCTGGTGTCATTGTGTCTGAGCGACTACCTGCACTTTATGCGACTCGTTGTGTGGCTGGCCATCGGCTTGGTTGTCTATCAGGTCTATGGAAAAAAGAACTCCCTTGTTCGTAAGGGAGCAGCATGAGTTTCAAGCGGGAGCTCGGACTTTTCGACTCTACGATGATCGTCGCCGGATCCATGATTGGGTCCGGCGTTTTCTTAGTGAGTGCCGACATCGCCCGTAGTGTTGGTTCGCCGGGTATGCTGCTTGTTGTCTGGGCTATCACCGGTCTTTTGACGATGATCGCTGCGTTGTCCTATGGCGAGCTGGCGGGACTTCTGCCGCATGCGGGTGGACAGTACGTGTACCTGCGCGAGGCGTTTGGTCCGCTTGCTGGATTTCTCTACGGATGGACGCTTTTCACCGTGATCCAGACCGGCACGATCGCAGCCGTAGCAATGGCCTTTGCGAAATACACGTCGGCCGTGTTTCCCGGTGTGGGCGAGTCTCACATTCTGCTTTCGGCAGGGGGCTTATCGGTCAATGCCGCGCAGGCCTTTGCGATCCTCTCGATCATCGCTCTAACTGCTCTCAATGCCCGTGGCGTAAATCTTGGTAAGCTGGTGCAGAACACCTTTACCACAACGAAGATCGTCAGCGTCGTTGCTCTGGCCGCTGCTGGTATCGTGTATGGACTCTCTACCGGCACCCTTACGTCTGCGTTGGGATCGCTCTGGACGGATGGGGTTTCTTCAGCCGTACCAATGCTTAGCCCTGATCAGCAGACATCGTACGGTTTTCTTAGCCGACTGGGGATGCCGCTCCTGGCCATCGTAGCCGTCAGCATGGTAGGCTCGGTGTTCTCGAGTGATGCCTGGAACAATATCACTTTCGCTGCCTCGGAAGTGAAGAGTCCGGAGCGAACCATTCCTCGCGCACTCATCATGGGCGTAGCCCTCGTAACGGGGCTGTACCTGCTGACGAATCTCGCCTACATCGCGGTAATGCCGATTGGCGGCTCTCCTGATGCTCCTACAGCTCTGGGGCGCGGAATTGCCTTTGCCACAAACGACCGCGTGGGCGCAGCTGCGGCCGAAGTGATCTTCGGTCCATCGGGTGCTATTATTATGGCGGTCCTCATCATGATCTCCACCTTCGGATGTAACAACGGGATTATCCTTAGCGGGTCCCGCGCCTACTATGCCATGGCCAACGACGGTATGTTCTTCCGCAAGGCCGCCACGCTCAATCGGAATGGGGCTCCTGCCGCCTCCCTCTGGATGCAGGCTGTGTGGGCATCGGCACTATGTCTGAGCGGTAAGTATGGCGATCTGCTCGACTATGTTGTTTTCGCCGTCCTGATCTTCTACGTTCTCACGATCCTCGGCATCTTCCGCCTTCGCTCAACACGTCCCGATGCACCACGTCCGATCAAAGCCGTTGGCTATCCGGTACTGCCGGCACTCTACATTGTGCTGGCCCTGTCGATCTGCGTCTGCCTTTTGATCTACAAGCCCAACTATAGCTGGCCCGGCCTGCTTATCGTGGCAAGTGGAGTGCCGGTGTACATGGTCTGGCGCCGGTAAGAGCGCGACTGCGTCGCGATGAGTGCTTCGGCACGATGAGTGCCTTCGGCACGATGAGTGCTTCGCACGATGAGTGCCTTCGGCACGATGAGTGCTTCGCACGATGAGTGCCTTCGGCACGATGAGTGCCTTCGGCACGATGAGTGCCTTCGCCACGATGAGTGCTTCGCACGATGAGTGCCTTCGGCACGATATGTTTCAATGATTCCATACTCGACGCGCAGCGTCCCCTCGTGCGAAGCACTCCTCGTGCCGCAGGCACCCCTCGACGCGAAGCGTCCCCTCGTGCCGCAGGCACCCCTCGACGCAAAGCGTCCCCTCGTGCCGCAGCGTCCCCTCGTGCCGCAGGCACCCCTCGACGCGCAGCGTCTCCTCTTATCGCAGGACCATCACCGGCACGGTTGTGCTTTCACCGGCGCCCTTAACGTTAAGGGTGTACGTGCCGGCAGGGAGTGTAGAGACATCGAATGATGTGCGATGAGAGCCGGCAGCGAGCATGCCGGCGTTGAAGCGGGCGACGCTGCGGCCGGTAACGTCGAAGAGATCGACGATTGTTTCGCCTGGACGCGTGATGGTGAATTCAATGCTCAGGTTTTCAGAAGCAGGGTTAGGATGAACCGTTGCGATGACCTCGCCGGCAAGGGGCGCATCTTCGGTAATACCCGTTGTGAGGACGCTGCACGTAGCCCCCTTACCCATATCGTAGTAGGTTCCACTGGCTGTGGTACGAAGTGCGCAGGTGCGGACCATGTACTCAAGCGTACCTTCGTTCTTGAGCGAGTCGCGATAGGTTGTTGCTGTGATCGGACGGGGCGTGAGAAGCGTCCACTTCTTGACGCCTTGCTTGCGACGATACACGGTGAAGGCATCTGCCGAACCCGATGGCTTTAGCCATGTAAGGTTAACCTTGTTCGGAAATTCCGTTGCGCCCGTTAGCGTATTGACAAATGCCACTGGCTTCGGAACAGCGCGCAGCGTTGGATCGCCAAGCAGAGCGATATGGATCTGGCGGTCGCCGGCGGATGCGATGCTGATGCCGTTAGCGCCAACTGTGGCATTCGGTATGTAGTTGCCGAGCTGACTGGAGACGATCGGCGAATTGTTCTGGGCCAGACGCGCACTGTAGCCGATAGTTTCACCAAGTGCCATGTGATGGATGTACCAGTGAGGCCGTCCTGACCATGAGCATGTCAGCACGCGAGGGTCGGTGGCAAGGGATGAGCGCAGGAAGTTGTTCTTGGTATCCCAATCCCCAAAGTAGCTTCCGAAGAGGAAGGTAAACACGGCATTCACGGGTTTTGTGGAGAGATCCGTCGTTGTGCCAACGCCCCCTGCCGACACATCAGTACCTCCGCCGCAGCCGTAGCCGAGGAGCATGGTGTTCGGCCCTTTTAAGTCATTAAAAAAGTCGCCGGCCTTGACGGCCGTATCGGGTCCAAAGACGCTGAACATGCGCCAGGCAGATGCCGCAAAGACCTCGCCATACGTGCCGAAATTGTCGTCGATGATACCACCCATGATCACGTTCCATGCCCCTGTGCGGTAGTCGTGGTTCTTCTTGAAGTAGTTCTTCAACAGGTCTGTTTCGCTCTTGGTAAACTGTGGCAGATTATAAAAGTCTATGCGTCCCACCGGGATGTCGACATCGGTGCTGAAGAGGCTCTGGTCGAATTTCCCATCACCTACGACATTGTTGTTTGACGGACGTGAGGTATTAGGCTGGCTTGCAGTGCGGTCTGTGTAGCTGCCATTATGATCGCCATAGATGCCATCAGCTGGCCATGCACCGAGGTGATCCTGGTGTCCGTCCGGGGCGATGACGCCGGAATAGGGAACGGGTACGCGTCCAACCAGGACGATCCCACCGATGTTCTGTACAGCATTCCACTCCTGCTTGATCAGAGCCCGAACACGGTTCACCTTGCCGGAGTCGAACGTTTCAGCCCGTGGAACGGATAGCATCGTCACTTCCCAACCTTCACTGACAAGATCCTGCTCAAACGTCGCTAACTGACTTGCAAGCGGCTGACGCGTGGTTGAATCCACCAGAACAAGGACCCGTTCCCGCGGGGCAGGTGGCGCTTCGATCCCGGCATTGATATAGCCGGTGCCGTAGAACGTGGCTGGCGTAGCGCCTGTTCGCGAAACCAGGCGAAACACCCGGTATTCATACGATGCGCCTACCTCTACCTGAGTGTCGGTCCACTCAAGCCCCTTGCCAATCACAGAGTCGTAAACGTCCGCCTCGAAGCGCGCAACATCCTTGAGCTTCTTCCAGATATAGACCGATTGCTGGTTGTCGTCTTTATTCCAGCGTAGTGTGATCTTGGGCTGCGCACCGCCCGTGACTTTGGCGTTGAGGGACAGGCCGAAATCACGCGGAGTCGGGGCCTGAGCAGAGGCCTGCAGAGCAGCTACGACGATGACTGTTACAATGAAAAGGGGGCGAAGGATTGTGCTCATTTCGGTAAGCCGGGGTAGGTATGAAAAACGTCAGCCAGAAGGGCGATATCTCGCCCCATGCAGTGCTGAAAAGTTACGACGCGTGGCCATACGGTGAAACACTCCGCATCCCGTATCTTTCGCGTACGCGCGTGCGCCGAGGGGGGAGTCCCCGGGCATACGCGCATGGGGCATGGCTACTGTTCACTGATGATGGAGATGTCGTATGAAGCTTCAGCGACACATACTTGTTCTGGCGGCAATGGTAATGGGTTTTGTGCAGTCCTCTGCGCAGTACCCGGCATCATGCGACGGCCGGAAGGACTGCATTTACAACGCTGTGCAGTTCACCACGACCAGCGGACGGAGTCAGCACTTTATCGAGCTCCAGAAGAATCCCGTCAAGGCGCGCCAGACGGCCGTTACTTTCGAAATGTGGGCCAAGATTGAAAAGCAGGCCAACCAGCGTCAGTTTGTAGGGGGCCTGTGGGGTCCAAACTCCGACTTTAACGATGTGTTCGTTGCCTACATCGATACCGATGATGATCTGGTGTTTGAGATCAACGGAGATGTGGGACAGCTCAAGGGTGTAGATAACACGATCGCTCGCACGCCGGCGGCGCCTCTCTACGGCGGCTGGCATCATATTGCCTTCGTGTTCGACGGTTCGCAGCAAAGCGCCTACATCTATATCGATGGGCGTCGTGCGGTTGGTCCGGTGCAAAACACTCAATACCCGACGAACTACCTGAAAAATCTCGATCGACCTGATCTTCCGTTTCTGATCGGCTCGTGCAATGGTGTTGCGGACAATCAGAATATCTACCGCACGCTCAAGGGACTTGTTGATGAGATCCGCATCTGGGACAAAGCGCTGGATTCAACAACGATTATGTGCCAGAAGGATCGCTCGCTCAATGGAAATGAGTCGGGAATGCGCACATATCTGCGCTGTAATGAGGGCGTTGGCAACATCTCAACGATGTGTGACGCTACGGGCAATGCTCATACAGGTCTTCTTCGGTCGGGTGCTTCGAATCAACGGTCTGACCGTACGATCGGTCGCACGCTCACCGTCAGTCCGTCATCTGTTAAGGAGGATATCCTCTGCGATACAGTTAAACAGTGGCAGTTCACTCTCACCGATGCGGCCATCTGCGGAAGCACAGCGAATCTGGTGATGCGTGGTCCTGATGCGAGCCTGTTTACCATCTCGCCAACTACCGTCAATCTTACCGGCGGTGTCCCACAAGTGGTAACGGTGACGTTCCGTGGCTCACTTGTCGGAACCTTCATCGATACGCTCGAGATCCGTCCAACGAATCGTTGCGGCCTGCCCAATCTTCAGGTGCGGATGGAATTGAACCGCATCACGGAAACTGGTATCAACCGTCGCGGCATACTCTTCGATACACTCTGGGTAGGCTGTGTTGATAAAACGCAGTTCGACTCGACGATCATCGTCTGCAACACGTCAGATGTGCTTGGACGTCCGCGGGTGTTGACGATCCAGCGCACATGGACAACTGAGCCGAAGGGCTTTGCCCTCGTTGGCGTGACATATCCGATCCGACTGCAGCCCGGTCAGTGTACAACACTCGTGGTTCGGTCGTTTGTGCGTGATACAACAGCTGACTACAAGGATACGCTCCGTATTGAGACCGATGATCAGTGTCAAAGAACACCGATCACGGTCGAGCTTATGGGGCGCACCCAGGAGGTGATCTCGATCAAGAACACCGGTGGAAGCAGACGTATCGATACCATGCGTTTTGAACCAACGTGTCCCGGGTTGCTGAGCAATCCCCAGAACTACACATGGCAGAATTTGACGCTGTCGAATCTCGTGATCGACACGATCATCGTCCCGAAGGACTTTACGCACTATCGAATTCGATTCCCATTCACTCTTCTGCCAAAGACCGGATATCCCTTCAACTCAGTGCGCTTCCTGCCGCGTCAGCCAGGATCGGTGTTCGATTCGATCATCATCAAGACGCAGATCCAGGGATGTCGCATCGAGAAGAAGATCTATGTCAGCGGACGTG
Source organism: Kapaibacterium sp. (SeqCode) (assembly GCA_046092945.1). Lineage (GTDB taxonomy): Bacteria > Bacteroidota > Ignavibacteria > Kapaibacteriales > Kapaibacteriaceae > UBA10438. The sequence goes on along the minus strand of JBJTEQ010000172.1, from coordinate 5,347 downwards.
GTCTCGATAACAAGGTTCAATGGTCGGTGAACGGGCTTGTAGACTTTGGCGACGTTCTCGTAGGTCAGCAAAAGACAATCAACGTGCGGGCAAAGAACAATAGCAAGATCGACGCTCTTACCGTGGCGCTCTACGTCGAACGGGGCGAATCCTTTGCCCTGCTTGGTGGTACAAGCCGTACGATCAATCCAGGCGATTCGACGAATATCCCGATTACTTTCCGTCCAACGGACTCCTTGACGTATATAGATCGCTTGTGTCTGTTCGAAACACGCTGCTATGTAACGGATTGTATCGATCTCAAGGGGCGCGGCAGAATGGAGATCTTCCGTTTTCAGCCACTTGTCATGGAAACGCAGAACGTGATCTCGTGCCAATCGCGCGAAGATTCGGTGTTCATTGTCAACGCTACTGATTCGCCACGACGAATTGACTCACTGCAATTCATCGACCAGTCGGGTGGACGCATTGCCATCATTGATCCGCCGACGTCGATCAACGGAACTGCTCGTACCATCGCAGCGCGAGATTCGGTGCGCTTCCGCACACGCTACACACCGGCAGACCCGTCGCGCGACCGCGCAGACCGGGCGTACATTCGATTCCGCGATGAGAGCCGCGCCGAGTACCAGGTACAGCTCATTGCAACCTCCGTCGCACCGAAGCTCTACATCTCACAGAACACGGCCTTCGGAACTGTAGAAGTAGGGGACACCAAGCGCATGCAGATGATCGTTGAGAACACATCGTCGCTGCCGGTACGTGTTGACTCACTGACGATCGGTGCCGGATTCCGGATCATCAATACCAGCCGTAGTGTTCCATTGACACTTGCCCCACGAGATTCGATCCGCGTCGAAGTGGAGTTTGCTCCAGATGCAGCGAAAGGTTTTTCCGGTGCACTCACAGCGTACTCTTCCGATCCATGCGTGATCACAGGAACCGGACCTCTGACGGGACGCGGCATCATCGTGAAGCTCGAGAGCGCGCTCTCGCTTGTCAATTTCGGCTACGTGCGTCCGTGCGAATGCGTTGAACGTTCGATCGAACTCCTGAACGGATCGCTCAAGTTTGATATGTCCGTCGAGAAATTATGGATCGACTCTGTTGGTGTGCCGGGTGGTAAGCCGCAGTTCTTTTCTTGGAAGTCGAAGTTCTCCCCCAATGGAACCGTTCCCTACACAGTTCCACCGGGTGAGCGCGACACGGTGTACCTGACATTCTGCCCGCGCACGCCTGCTGATTCCTCACTGATGGAATGCCGTGCGGCCCTGCACATCAAGGCTTCCGGCTCGCAGTGGAGCAGCACGCTCGAAACATTCCTTGTCGGGAAAAGGTCACTCACCTTTAGGCCAAAGCCAACGTCGGTGCAGTTCCCATATGGGGTCGTGGATGTTCTGAGTCCACAGATACTGACCACGGTTCTGAAGATCCCAGATTATCGACTCAATCCAAGTCAGGATATCGTAACTGTTGATTCCGTTACCTTCCTGCCCGACGAGAGGATCTTTACCGTTTCAGCGCCCACAACATGGCCGCAGGTGATCAAACCGGGCGACTCGCTCGTTGTGCAACTGCGTCAGCGTCCGCGCGCTCCGCGTGATTACCGCACGCGCCTGAAGTTCTGGTTCTCGTCGCCATGCACCGGTTGGGACACCACCGTGCTTGTTCGAGGAGGGGGCTTTGCACAGACCAAGGGTCTGCAGTTTGCTTTTGATCTGGTTCGCCCCATACCGGACACGTTCAGGATGGTCTCCTGTGACACACTGAACATTCCACTCTACAGCTCGATCAAGATTGACGCGTCGGTTGTTGACATCGGTATGCGTGTGGATTTCGATTCTACCCAATTGCGTCTGCTTGATGTTACGTCAACACTGCTTGCGAACCAATGCACTTCGCAGACGGGCGGTGTGAAGTTCTCACCGTCAGTCAGCTTCGCCCCCTCACCATATGGTGGACAGAAGGTCAGCATGAAGAACTTCTGCGGAGTGGACTCGCTGAAATCGTTTGCGGTGCTTCGCTTTGTGACATTGAATAACAATCGCTCAAATAGTAGGCTAACCATCGATAGTATCAGCTTTGACACGGAGGATGTGATCCTGTATCGATTGATCGCATCAGGTGACAAGGGGACGATCATTGCTGTCAAGTCGGACATGATGATCAATGCCCCGACAGACTTCGATTCTGTGCGCATCCTCGAATGTGCTGACCGAACGATCACGGTGACGAACACCGGCGATGTCTACAACGCCATAACAGAGCTGCTGGACCTTCCTGCCTTTACCACTATAGTTGGCTCGGTGCCACCTATGGGCGATTCCATCGCGCCGGGCGACTCGGCCGTGTTTACCCTGCGGTATTGTCCACGCAAGGAGCAACGCGACACGTCCGAACCACGTGTGGTGAGCGGATATCCATGCGACGTGCGCGACACAACGTTTGCCCAAGGATGGGGCTATGCACCGGAGTTTGACCTGAGTATGTTGCCAACCCCAACATTCTTTGTGCCAACTCCTTTCAAGGGGGCTATCGGTGACACGATTCTGGTCCCAGTGATGATCGACAAAGACATCTCGGCGACCTACAATGGCGTGACATACTTCCTCAACGCTCTTAACCTTGATGCGACGGTCACCTACGAGCCCCGTTCATTGAAGTATATCGGTGTTGCCTCTCTGGCAAAACCGAATACCACGACGGTGCTTCCGACAATCGGACAGATCGGCATCGAGGTTCGCGGAGCAGATACACTGCGGTCGGGTCCACTGGTGACGCTGCAGTTCGTGATGACCGCGCCAGAAGTCTCCTCAACGTCGATCAGCGTGAGTTCAAAGGGATACACCTCTGATAGTCTGCAGTTCCTGGACATTGTGCCAAAGTCGGGTAGCTCGCCTGTGGAATCATCCGGCAAGTGCAACATCACGGTTGTGAAGTTTGCCCCTGGCGGCAAAGCACGCGTTGAGATCTTCCCGCAGCCTGCGGTAAGCGAGGCGCTCGTGAGCTTCCGGATGCAGGAAACCGTACCGGTGTTTATCGACGTCGTTGATGCCCGTGGTATGGCTGTTCGGACGGTACTCGACGGTTCGGTGACGCTTAGCGGCGGCGAGTACTCGCTTCGATTTGATACGGCAGATCTGTCATCGGGCGTGTACATGCTGCGCATCAGTGCCGGCGTGTTCAACTCATCGGTCCCACTGGTGATTGCCAAGTAAGCCCCGTTGCAGACCTACGACGTAATCGTTCTCGGAGGGGGCGCTGCCGGACTCATGTGTGCGGCGCGCGCAGCCAGCGGCGGGTGCCGTGTGCTTGTGCTCGAGCACAATGACCGTCCGGGTAAGAAGATCCGCATCTCGGGAGGGGGCCGGTGCAACTTCACGAATCGCGTCGTCACACATCGGAACTTCCTAAGTCAGAACCCTGACTTTGCCCGCTCGGCCTTGGCTCGATATGGTCCGGAGGACTTCATCGAGCTGGTGGAATCGTACGGCATAGCCTGGCATGAGAAAACTCTTGGTCAGCTCTTCTGCGACGGATCAGCGCAGCAGATCATCGATATGCTGCTCAGTGAATGTGAGCGCGCAGCAGGGGTAACGTTTGCCTATCGATCGAGGGTAAAGCACTGCACACACAACGGCGTCTTTACCGTTTCATATGAGGTTGACGGCAAGGCGACGTCGGTGCAGGCGAGGTCGGTGGTCGTCGCGACTGGTGGACAGAGCATCCCAACTCTTGGCGCATCGGACATCGGCTATCGCATCGCCAAACACTTTGATCATCCTATGATCGAACCGTTGCCGGCGCTTGTGCCGCTGACGTTCTCGTCGGATTTCACCAGTCGAATCGGAGTGCTCTCGGGTGTGTCACTCGAAGCTGAGGTGCAGACGAGTCAAGTCACGTTCCGAGAAAGCATGCTCTTTACGCACCGCGGTCTGAGCGGTCCGTCTGTTTTGCAGATCTCCAGCTACCTGCGCGATGAGTCAACGATCGAGGTTGATCTCTTGCCTGGCGTGCCTGCTGATGCCGTGATCGCCGACTACCCTGCAGAGCGACGTCACCTGAGAAGGGTGCTGGCGGAGAATCTGCCACAGCGCCTGCTTGAGGTGTGGGAAAGCCCCCTGCTGGATAAACCCGTGAACGCCTCTTCCCGACGAGACATCGAAGCGTTCATCGGCAGTATGAAATCGTGGCGCATTACGCCCAACGGTACCGAGGGCTATGCGAAGGCCGAGGTCACGTCAGGGGGCGTGTGTACATCGAAGCTCTCATCGAAAACGATGGAGAGCACCATTCAGAGCGGACTGTACTTTATTGGCGAGGTTGTGGACGTAACGGGCTGGCTTGGCGGATACAACTTTCAGTGGGCATGGTCCTCAGCAGTAGCCGCAGCTGATCATCTGATCAAAACTCAGGTAGCGTGATCTCCTCTGCAGTCCACTGGTGAACGACATCGCAGGCATCAATCCCTGCCACGATGGCCTTGGTGAAGATGAGCCGCGTTACGATACGCCGGCACTCAGGTACAGCCTTTGAGCACAGCCACGCATAGGTCTGCATCTGCACCTTGTAGTGTTCGGCAAGCATAGACAGATGTTCCATCGAACGAACATTGTTCGTCTTCCAGTCCCAGACCTCCACAACGCCATCCTTGGCGGCCAGACGAATATCAAGCACGCCTTCTACCACGGTCTCGCCATGCAGCGCCAGAAGTGTTCCCTCGATCACGGCGGAGGCAATGTCTGTTCGGCGCTCTGCCACACTTGGTAGAGTGAGAACCGACATCACTTCATTCAGTGCACGCAATGCTTCCGCTCGACTCAGTTCGGTATGCGAAAGAACATCGACGATGCGTTTCGTGATCGCATCCGATTCGGTGTCCGGGTCCATGCGAATGACCTCTGACAGCGCACTGTGAACGGCCGAACCATAGGCAGTGGAGGAGGTCTCCGTGGTAATAATCCGACGTGCAGACGACTTCGTAGCTGCTGACGTATGACGTCGGGCGAACTGACTTGCCGTCATCAGTTCAGGCAAAGGTGATTCAAGGGGCGTCACGTCGATCGTCGCAGACGTTGCCGTGTCGGACGTCCGGGAGTAAACGGCAGAGTCGGCGCTTGTCTCCGGTGCGGCCCAGTGCTGCCAAGCCCCCTTATGCGAGATTGCCTCCATGAGGATCGACAGCAGGCCGCTCGTCTTGGAGGTGTCATCCGGTGGAGCTACGGCAAGAATTAGATGTGACTTGGCTCGGGTAAGAGCAACGTAGAGGAGCCGTCGGTCCTGTGCTTCTTCCCGTCGACGGTAGATAAACTTGTTTGCTGTGTGGGACAGTGCCGCGGGTACGGTC
>JBJTEQ010000171.1:0-4096 GCA_046092945.1 Kapaibacterium sp. (SeqCode) | reverse complement strand
CGACATGGTATCGCTGGAGGAGTGCGTGCGTGCCGCACACGATGCCGTCGATGGCAGGCATCACTTCCGCGTTGCGGAGATGCCGATGAACATTATCGAGCACTTCCCGGCAACGGTGCTGAATCAGGACGGTGGACGTTGCACAACGCTGGAACGCGCCCGTGAGCTTGGCATCGACGTGGTGATCAACCGTCCACTGAATGCCATCGTGGACAACGACCTTATCCGCCTGGTGTCGCACACGATGCCGAGTCACATCATTCATCCGTCTGACATCGAGCGTCGCATTCACGAGCTGGAAGTGGTCGAGCACGACCTTGCCAATGCCCTGCTTGCCGAGGCCTCTCCGGAAGGGGGCGCTGATGAACGCATGCGTGAGCTCGTCGGCGAGGCCTATCGCGTGGCGGGCTCGCTATGTCAGGCATGGTCGTCCTTCAACGGACTCATCCACTGGCGCGATGTCCGACGTCAGTACCTTGACCCGCGCATCGAAGCCGCCGCCATGCTGTCGGAGAAATCCGCCCGCATGACCGATCACCTGGCGTATATCAGCGACCTTGTGCGCCTGCTCGACGATCTTGATGCGCTCTATGCGCGCGATGAGAACGACTCACTCGAGCCGCTGCGTGCATCCATGTGCACCATCTTCGGTCTCGATATCGAAACGCCCCTTCAGCATATCGCCCTCCATTCTCTGCGCAGTACCGCAGGCATCAGTACCGTCCTTGTTGGCATGCGCACCGTTGCCTACGTAGACGACGTCCTCGCCACATGCGACCTGCCACGACAGCACTTTACCCGCCAAACCTGGGCGCATGTGGCAGAGCAGTTGAAGAAGCTCAGCGAGGTTTGAGGTATGCGCGAGGACGACATCGTAATTGGTAATTGGTAATTGGTAATTAGTAATTGGTAATTCGTAATTCGTAATTCCTGTAAATTCCCCAATGCTTCCTCTCCTCATAGCCCCTTCCCTGCTTGCTGCAGACATGCTCAACATCGAGCGCGACGTGCGCACCTGCGAGCAGGCCGGCGCGGACATTCTGCACGTGGATGTGATGGACGGACATTTTGTACCGCCTATTACGTTTGGTCCGGCCTTTGTCGAACGTCTGCGCACCATCACTACCATGCCCCTTGACGTGCATCTGATGGTGACCAATCCAGATCACCAGGTGGAGCAGTTCGCTGCCGCCGGTGCTCACTGGATAAGCGTCCACGCCGAGCTTGCTCCCCACCTGCACCGCACGCTCCGCCGCATCAAGTCGCTCGGCTGCAAAGCCGGTGTGGTTCTGAATCCGATCACACCTCTCGAGTATGCCTTTGCGGCAGGGGGCGATGCAGACTTCATCCTCCTGATGAGCGTCAACCCCGGCTATGGTGGTCAGGCCTTCATCCCGTCCTTCCTCTCCCGCTGCGAGCGCCTCCGCACATGGCTTGATGCCAACGGCCTCTCCCACGTAGAGATCGAAGTCGACGGCGGCATCAAAGCCAGCAACGCCCGCGACGTCGTCAACGCCGGCGCAAACGTACTGGTTTCCGGCAGCGGCGTGTTTGGAGGAAATGTGGGGGAGAGAATTAGGGAGTTACGGAGTTACGGGATTACGGGATGACCGATGACACGCATCGCGTGCCCATGGTTTCCCACGGCTAAAGCCGTGGGCTAATGTGCGATCGTTCATTGTTGCAACCTCACACCTCAAACCTCACACCTCAAACCTCACACCTCAAACCTCACACCTCAAAACTGGCTCTTCGCCACCTCCATATTTCTCCTTGCGCTCTCGTTCTTTGGATCGAGCTCCAGGGCGCGGGAGAAGGCCTTGTAGGCGGCTTCGTGCTTGCCGAGCATGCCGTTGGCAGCACCCATCATGATGTGGTACTGCGGGATGGAGGCGCACATCGGGGCAATGGTGCCGCCGTGCACTAAGGCGTCCTGTGGACGCTGGGCATCGAGGTATTCGCTGAGCAGCGTCATGGCGGCATCGAGGTCGTCCGGACGCATGGTAAAGGCCGTGCGCAGGTCAGCAATGGCGGAGTCGTGTTTCTGGATGCGGGAGTATGCTAAGCCCCGTGCCCGATACACCTGCACATCCGGAGCTCCATACTGCAGGGCTTTGGTAAAGCGAGGGATAGCCTCGGCATCGCGGTTGAGCTTCTGCAGAAGAGCGCCGTAGCCTTTGTAGGTGTAGGACTTCTTTGTGCCGAGACGCTCGAGGAAGGCATAGTCGCGCTCGGCGGCTTCGAGATTACCCTTGCCCATGTTGTACACGGCTCGGTTGTTGTAGGCGTGACTAATCATGCGCTTACCGTGCTTGGCGATGACATCCTCCCACAGCGTGCCGGAGTTCTGCCACACCTCGATGCGGGCATTGCTCATGCCGGCATAGACGATGCTGCACGCAGCAATGATTCCAAGGGCAAGGTAGGGGGCTTTGGACTTCGTAGCCCGCTCGAGGAGAATGCCGAGGACGATAAACAATCCTACGTATGGCACGTAGGTATAGCGATCGGCAATAACGGCACCGCCTACGGAGATCAGCTGCAGGACAATCGATATGGTCACCACGAAGAACGCCGCACCAAAGAAGATCCCGTCCGTGAACTCCGTGCGATTCTTGCGCCACAGCCATACCACAAGTCCCATGCCGGTAAGAGCCAGAGCAGCCAGTGGGTAAACGATGCCCTCGGGCTGACCATCCGTAGATGGATACGGGTAGAAGGCGGAGAGCTGTATCGGCACGAACAGACGTCCAACGTATTCGGCAATGCCATAGAGCGCAAACAGCACGCGCTCGCCAAACGAGAAGTAGGTCGTGTCAACCAGGCCAGCCCCCTCGCTTGACTGAACCTGAAGCGTGAGTACGCCAAAGATGATGGCGACGATAAAGAACGGTATCTTCTCCAGAGCAGAGCCAACGCTGACGCGTCGCTTTTCGAGAAGGTCAATAAGCACTAGCACCACCGGCAGCGTAACTGCCATGGGCTTGGCAAGGCACGAGAGCACAAACGAAGCAAACACTCCGATGAACCACATGAGTGAGCCCCCTCGCACATAGCGCACATAGGCAATAAGCGACGCGAGGTAGCACGCCGTGTAGAGGACATCCTTGCGCTCGGCAACCCAGTCAACGCTTTCCACGTGCATGGGATGGATGGCAAACAGTGCGGCACTGAGCGCAGCAGCAATCAGGTTGCCGTGCAGAAGCATCATCACAAAGGCAAACACCAGAGCGCTGTTGACAAGGTGCAGCAGGAGCGTGGTCTGCATGAAGGCCCACATCTGACCTTCGCCGCGAGAGTAATCCACCGCCAGTGAGAGCATTGTCAGCGGGTGATAATTGGCCGCCACACGTGACTCTGTCTTGAACATTTGCTTGATGTTCTCGGCATCGAGCGATCGGACAAGGGGCTGTTCGGTTACGTAGGCCCCATCGTCCCAGTTCGTAAACTCTTTTGCGCCATCAAACACCGGCAGATACGTAACAACGGTAAGCGCAAGGATGGCAGCAAGGATCATCCATGTGAGCGCGGATGAACTGGTACTGCCTGTGGCGTTCTTCGCGGCTGACGTCGCTGCGGCATCGGCCTTCGGCTGACGTGATGACGATGATCGGCGTGCCATAGATGTTTACGGAGTTAACGGTTGGTTGGAATCTGAAAAGTACTCGCGATACCAGCGGGCAAAGGCAGCCACGCCATCACGAATGGAGGTCGACGGTGTAAAGCCCGTGAGCTGCCACAGCTCGGAAGAATCCGCCCACGTTGCGACAACATCTCCCGGTTGCATAGGAGCATACTCGATCACCGCCGATGCGCCGAGCCCTTCTTCGAGCACACGGACAAAGTCCAGCAGGTTTACAGGAGCGTTATTACCGATATTTAGTACGCGATGCCGAGCACCGTTCCCTTCTGCAGGGGGCTTATCAAGAAGTCGCACAATGCCTTCCACCACGTCGTCGACGTAGGTGAAGTCGCGGCTCATCGCCCCGTCGTTGAACACCGTGATCGAACGTCCGACAAGGATGTCCTGCGAGAACATGAAGTAGGCCATATCGGGCCGGCCCCATGGACCATACACGGTAAAGAACCGAAGACC
>JBJTEQ010000170.1:0-2605 GCA_046092945.1 Kapaibacterium sp. (SeqCode) | reverse complement strand
GCACTCTTCTTGACATTGATGGTGAATTTGATAACGAGAGGAAAACCATTGAGATCGCGATTCTGCGTCAGCGAGTCACGAGATTCGACCGCAGTCGTTACGGGGAAACGCACCCATAGTGCTACATCAGCTTGACCACCTACTTCAGTGTACTGATAAAGATCCTTGTTGGCATCAGCACACTGAAAAATTGTATCGGCACCGGTAGGTCCGGTTACGCGGAGTGCCCACACGCCAGACTTGCCAGCTACCGTCAATGCGGTATCGATCACCGTATGGATTGCCTCGAAGTCCGTACCCGGAACCTTGTTCCCGGCTGCATCAAGCTGATATCCTTCGTAGGTGAAGGAGCTACCCACGTTCGGACGCTTAAAGCCGGTGTCTGCAGGGGGCGATACAGGATCTTCCTTCGAGCAGGAAACGATGGCGATGGCCACTACGGCCAATAAGAGGGCGTTCTTCATGGGTTCAATTGTGAAAGTGGAATGATAGCTTCAGACGAAACTACGTTATCCTCACTGTTACACAACTGTGCCTTTTGTAGCGACCTGGTTGCGCGCAACTATCAAAGTCCGAGCAATTCCAGCAAGGTCGTTCTTGACGTCCACAGAACAGCTAGCCCCGCGAAAGATCGCGCTGACGGCTTCGGCCTGACCATAGCCGATCTCGAGAAATGCTCGCCCTCTTGGAGCAAGGATGTCGGGTATCAATTCAGCGAGCCGACGGTAAAACGTCAGACCGTCAGCATGGTCGGTCAGCGCTTGCTCGGGTTCGTAATCCCGCACCTCCGGTTCAAGGCCGGCTATCTCGTTCTTGTCGATGTATGGCGGATTCATCGTTATGATATCCCACGGGCCCCCTGCTGGAATGGTATCCAGAAAATTCCCGTCGACGAGCATCAATCGGTCTGCCACCCCATGCCGGACAGCATTTGCATGTGCACAGGAAAGAGCGGACTCCGATACATCCATGCCCGTCCACGTGGTCAATGGCGAGTTCTTCGCCACGGTTATCGGGATGATGCCACTGCCTGTGCCGATGTCGATGCAGGTAAGACTCTTCCCCACCACCGAAGCGTACCGAAGCACAAGGTCTACTAGGATCTCGGTTTCAGGTCGTGGTATGAGGACATCACGATTCACCTCGAAGGTGAGACCAAAGAAATCTGCCGTCCCGATGATATACTGAAGGGGCTCATGTTTCACCCTACGTTGCACCATCTCGCGAAGCTTGGCAAGCTCGTCCTTGCTCAGTGGCCGATCGTGGTCAGTATACAGCTCAATGCGCCGGATCGACAGCACGGAACAGACCATCAGTTCGATGGTCAATCGCGCCTCATCGATTCCCTTGGACGTAAAGAACTCCTTGCCCCAGTTGACAAGGTCCCGCACGGTCCAGACCGCCGGGACCTCAGGACGCCGTGCCTGCATAATGATCCTGCAGGGACATTACCGATGCAGACTCTTTGCCCAGAGCATAAATGCCCTGAAGCGATGCCTCAGCAGCTGCAAGTGTCGTAAAGAACGGTACTTTATACTTCATCGCCGTGCGACCCATCACCGCTTCGTCGTACCGAGCATTCTCGCCGAGGGGCGTATTGATCACGATCTGCACCTCGCCGTTGGCTATCTGATCGATGATGCTCGGACGTCCCTCGTAATGTTTCAGCACTGCCTGTGCGTGGACGCCATGCTGACCAAGGAAATCAGCAGTTCCCCGCGTGGCGAGGATCGTAAACCCAAGATCTCGATAGCCCCCTGCCAGCTCCACGGCACGCGGCGTCTTATCGTGGGTACTGAGCGAGATGAACACATTGCCCGATACAGGCAGTCCGTTCCCTGAAGAAATGTGTGATTTGATAATAGCCCTTCCGAATGAGCGATCCATCCCCATCACCTCTCCCGTACTGCGCATCTCCGGACCAAGAAACACGCTGGCATGCGGGAACTTGGCAAATGGAAACACCGACTCCTTGATCGCCGTGCGTTGCATCGTTGTGGTAAACTCCGGCACGGCCAGCTCAACAAGGGGCTCACCAGTCATTACTCGTGTTGCCAGCTGGGCAAGCTGCACACCGGTAGCCTTTGATACGAACGGAACCGTGCGTGAGGCTCGCGGATTCACCTCCAGTACGTATACCGTGCCGTTCTGCACGGCAAACTGGATATTCATGAGTCCAACAACCTTGAGCTCCTCTGCCATAGCGCGAGCATAGCCGCGCATGGTGTCAATGAGATCCTCACCAACATTGTACGGTGGAAGCACGCATGATGAATCGCCGGAATGGATCCCTGCCTCTTCGATATGCTGCATGATTCCGCCGATGACGGTAGTTGTGCCATCACTAATGGCGTCTACGTCAAACTCAAGAGCATTTTCGAGGAAGTGATCGATCAGTACCGGACGTGTTGGGTCCTGCGCAATGGCCGAGCGCATGTACGACCGAAGCGCGTCTTCGCGATAGCAGATCTGCATGGCACGTCCACCAAGCACGTATGACGGACGCACCAAAACCGGATAGCCGATGCGATCGGCTATATCAACGGCCTCGTTCTCTGTGGTGCTTGTACCCCACGGCGGACACGGTATGCCGAGTGAGGAGATA
>JBJTEQ010000169.1:0-4355 GCA_046092945.1 Kapaibacterium sp. (SeqCode) | reverse complement strand
GACTACGGAAGAACGATCCTTCGATGAGGATTTCATGACGAATACCTACTTTGGACAGCGCTGATGTACTCCATAGAACAACGCGACGAGCAACTCGCCAATACAACGGCTGATATCGTCTATGAACTCGGGTTTGACCGTGCTCCACAGCATCTGGTCTCCGTTCGCATGAGCATTCGTCGCATTACCGGCAACGAGCTCACGCTGGTAATGCCATCATGGTCGCCCGGTAGTTACAAGATCCGCGACTATGCCGGCTGGCAGGGGAATGTTCGGTGCTATTCCGTGAACGGTTCTCAGCGCAGCGAGCGTCCATTTGCTTGGCGTGACAAGGCCTCGATGGTGATCGACACCGGGGGCGCCGATACGATCGAGGTCGAATACCTCGTGTACGCACACGAGCGGACGGTGCGCACCAGTCACGTGAATCGCTTTCATGCATTCCTGATGCTCACCTCGATCTGCATGTACGTCGAGGGTCGCACGCAGGAGATCCACCACGTGGTGCTCACGCACGATCAGCAGCGGTGGACGTCAACATCCACGGCACTGTCCGCAGTGCAGGCCCCTTCCCAGGGACGTATGGTTCTGGGAGCTTTGAATTACGATGTTCTGGCGGATTCGCCGATCGAGATCGGTGATCATCGTGTTGCGACGTTCACCGCAGCCGCTGCTGTGCACGAAGTTGCCTTGCCAACGAACTATGATCTCGATATCAACTGGCTTGCCGAACGCGTCAAGCGCATCGTCGATGTGGAGACAACGCTCTTTGGTGGCAAGGCCCCATACGATCGGTATGTCTTTATCATTCAGGTCTATCCCGGAGCAGGGGGCGGTCTGGAGCATGCCCGCTCAAGCGTCAACGCCGTTGATCCGTCGGCATTGCTCGATAAGACCAAGGCCATCGGTCTGCTGTCGCTGCTCTGTCACGAGTACTTCCATCTGTGGAACGTCAAGCGCATTCGTCCTGTGGAGCTCGGACCCTTCGACTACACGCGCGAGACGTATACGCCGATGCTCTGGCTCGCAGAGGGGCTCACATCATACTACGACAACCTGCTCGCATATCGGTGCGGATTTACAACACAGAAAGAGTACGTCGATTCGATCTCTCGTGATGACATCGCCAGGCTTGATGACGTGAAGGGGCGTTTCGCGATGTCCACCCGCGACAGCTCAACACTCGCCTGGTTGAAGCTGTATTTGCAGAGTCCGGATGGATCCAATCGCTTCCCGTCGTACTATCTGAAAGGGGGCATCATCATGTTGCTCCTGGACGTGTACATCATCGATCATACCGACGGGAAGTACTCACTTGATGACGCGATGAAGGGAATGTGGAGTAGGTATCTGGCAGACCCGTCCAAGGGAATGACCGAGAGCGAGTGCATTGCGATCATTGAGCAGTCAACGCACGTGCAGGTCCGTGAGCGTCTTATGAGCTGGCTCAGCGGCACCACCGAACTTCCGTATGACGAGATCTTCCAGGCCGTTGGGTACTCCGTCAAGTATTCCCCCAAGAAGAACGACGTTGGCACGTTCGGAGAGAAAGTGCCGGCAGCGGGTGTGCCGTTGACCCCATATATCGGATGGTCTCTGGCCGATGTGAGCGGGAAGATCGTTGTTCGGTCGGTCGACGATGGATCGCCGGCGCAGATAGCCGGGGTGGGTATCGATGACGAGCTCGTTGCTATCAATGGCATTCGAATCCTGAATCCTGCCCAGGCAGATCACGTACTTGGTGGATATATCGGCAAGGAGGCCACACTGACGGGCCATTGTGATGGTCGCGTCTACACGACGACGATCACGGTAGCCGAGCGGATCGTTCCGTCCCTTACTGAAATAGAGAAGCCTTCTGCGCGTCAGGTCGAAATGCGTAACCGATGGTTGCAACGGACCCTGTGATACAATCACGCTTCATATCGCTCCTCTTCATCCTTGCCGGCATTGCCTGGTTGTCGGGTTGCGCGTGGTATGACAACAAGATCACGTACTTCAACACGTACTACAACATGCAGCGTATTCGTGGAGAGGTACTCGATGAGTTCGACTACCATGATGAGCTCAAGCGAGACCGTCCACGCGTGCTGATTCCCGGAATTGACAGTCTCAAGCTCACCTCTGGTCCGCCCAAGAACGCAACGTATCAGTTTCTCAAAGCGCTGCAGATCGACCGAACCAAGTTGCAGCCGATGGCGCAGAAGGTCGACTCGATGCTGATCAAGGGATCCAAGGTTGTTGGCCTGCATCCCAAATCGGAATACGTCGAAGGCGCTTTGTTTCTCATGGCGGAGGCATACTTCTTCCGTTCAGAATGGGTGCCATCCCAGCAGAAGTGTATTGAGCTCATTGAGCGCTATCCTGAGGGCGAGTATTCGCCTGATGCGCACATCCTGCTTGCAAAGGTCTATCTGATGCAACGGAAGGTGTCCCAGGGTACCCAGACGCTGTCCCGGGCCATCGACGTAGCATGGTATCGCGACCGCTATGACGTGGCCAGCGAGGCGTATCGCATTCAGGCCGAGATGGCGATCGAGGATGGCGACATCGAGAAAGCCATTATGCCCTACAGGCAGGCACTGGCAATGTGCGACGATGCACTGCAGCGATCAAAATGGCAGATCGAGATCGCCTCGATCTACTATCGGATCGGCAAGTTCGAGCTTGCTCAGGCGGCGTTCCAGAAGGTCCTTGACGACGAAGAACCTGACGCACTTGGGCAATTCGAATCACTCCTCTACATTGCCTCATGCCGCGCCCGCACGGGCCATTTTGACGAGGCCAGCGAACTCTATGCAGAGCTGGAAGATCGCAAGGCATTCACCGTGTGGGCCTCCTTTATCCAGGCAGAACGCCTGTCCCTGGATCGACTTCGTCAGGAGAACAACAAAGACAAAACGCTTCTGGCGAGAGAGCGATTTGCTGATACTTCGTTTGTTGGAAAGCCAGAGCTCATGGCCCAGTCTTTTCAAAAGGGAATGTCCCTGTACAAACTGGGCGACTACCCCGAGGCCATCAAGTATTTCGCCAAGGCTAAGATCATTCGCACGCCGGTTTATGATGTTGCCGGCAAGTACTACACGGCGCTGCGGACTTGGGACGAGTCGAAGCGCAAGGTGCTCATCATGGAGCAGCATCTGAACGTTGACACCTCGCGCCGAGATTCGATCATGCGTCTGAAGGCCAATGAGCTGTATACCATCGGCAGGGTCCATGAACAGCTCGACGTGCCGGACAGCGCTCTTGCTTATTACCGCTGGGCATGGCAGTCAAGTGATCCCAAGTCGGAAGACGCCGGACGCTACCTTTTTGCTCAGGCGAGACTGCTGCGCGAGAAGGACCCGGATGTATCCGATTCGCTGTTCGAATACGTTTCGATTACGTGGCCGAAAAGCCCCTTTGCCAAAGAGGCTGCCGCCAGCCTCGGATATACCGCTGATGCAAGTATTGACGATGCCACCGAGCTCTATGCTTCGGGTACACGATTCCGGCTGATCAGAGACTATACCTTCGCAGCTCGCCAGTACAAGGCAGTTGCGAATCGATTCCCGGAGAGTGAGGTAGCTCCAAAGGCTCTTTATGCGCTTGGCTGGATGTTTGAGCGCGATGTCCACAGAAACGACAGCGCACTCTTTTACTACGGACAGCTGATTGAAAAGTACCCGCGCTCGGAGTACGCACGCGACGTGCGGGCCAGTGTGGAGTTTGCTCTCGCCAAGATCAATGGCGTAGAGGTGTCCGACTCCACGCTGTTAAAAGATCTTGATAAAGACCTTCTTCGGCGCGGAACGGAGCAGGATAAGAACGTCATGCAGCAGCTCCTTGACCGCAATGCTGATGCCCTGCAGGTTTCGGGTCCTAACGCAACAATCCCTCAGATCCCTGGCCTTACCAATGGAGGATCAATTAACACGATGCTGCAGGATCAGCTTCGCGATGCGCAGGGGAACATTCTTGGCAAGCGGGATTCCAGCTCAACGGTACCACCGCCGCTGCCAAAACCATAGGCAGGGGGCTTGTCCGCCGCTGGTGCGACCGTTTTCAGCAAAGTAACTGCGTGTGCAGAGCGATCTCCTCGAGAATGCCGGATACGCGCAGGCACTCGCTCATCTCGCCATCGTACACGATGGCCTTGCCGAAGTGATGAACCTGCAGCGTCAGGGCCTCGGCTCGGTCGGGTGAACAGCTTGTTGCCTTCATGATCTGGCCGATCACCTCGTCGAATGTGTGAACCTCGTCGTTGAAGAGAAGCACTCGGGCCGATATCTCGGTCTCGACCGACTCAAAAAGGTCGTGCTGTTGGCTGGGGTCGTGCTGCCCCAGAAAAACCGTGCTGATAATGTCCATAGGTA
>JBJTEQ010000168.1:0-3284 GCA_046092945.1 Kapaibacterium sp. (SeqCode) | reverse complement strand
GTATATGGGACGCGACTCCGTGGACCCCTTTCTGGCATGGGAAGGCAAGATGGTCTATGTTCTCGGACTCACCTCCAATCCGGGCTCGCACGATTTTCAGCGTCGGCTGGTGGATGGTACGCCCCTTTACGAACACGTGATGCACACCGCGCTCTCCTGGGAGCGCAAGGCCGACATCGGTTTTGTGGTCGGCGCTACCAACCCCACGGAGCTTGCCACGCTTCGGGAGACCTTTGCGGACGTGCCGTTTCTGATCCCCGGTATCGGGACGCAAGGGGGCGATGCAGCCTCCACACTCGCAGCCAATGGAACGGGTCCGGCCGTGTATAACGTCTCGCGCGGACTGCTCTACATCGATGATGGGGCAGACTGCATCGCGTCCATCACACGCGAAGCCGAACGCCTTCACACGATCCTCGCGTCACGCTAGAGCCCCCTTTTCGCTCATAGCATCTCAAACGGAGATGACCTATGGCGATCGAAAATTTACCCGAACGACTTCTTCAGCACGCAGCCCATCGCGTGCTTGCGCGTGGTGGACGTCGATGGACGTGCACAGATGGACAGGTGATCCAGGTGATTTCGCCGGGCACGGTGAACGTGCACCAGGGGCCGGACTTTCTGCACATGGCCATCCTTGCCGATGGTTGCGTAACCATCGGGGCAGGGGAGTTCCATGTGCGCTCGTCGAGCTGGAAGCACCACGACCACAGCAATGACCGCAGGAATAACGATGATGTCCTTCACGTTGTGCTCGAGGATGATTCACCGGTGGCGCGCATTCCCTGGACTCTCGTGATGCCCTATGGCGATGTGGTGCGGTCACTGCGTCGCACCGAGCCCGCCCTGGTGGGCACCGGCGAGACCATCGAAGAGGTCCAGCGGGCCGCGCTGCTGCGCCTGCAGCGGACCATGCTGCGCGCGCTGACGCTTATCGAGCGTCTGGGCGTGGACGAGGCGCTCCTTGCCATGATGTCCGAATGGCTGGACCGCATCCGCCACAAGCGCACGCATCCGATCAGTGATGAGCACATGCGTCAGCTGCGTCAGATGCTGCCCGCTTCGCCCATGGGACGCCTCGTACAGCAGTCGCAGCAGCATAAGGGGAGCGAGCTCTATGAGCTGCTCTGCGCCTCGGAGCGAACGCGTATTGCTGCGGAAGGGGCTGCCCTGCGCCGCGAGGTGCTGGTGAACGTGGTGCTGCCGATGTGCTGCGCGCTAAGCGGCAACGATCAGTTCGTGGTGATGCTGCAGTGGTACTGGTCCACGCCGGCATTGCACCGCTACGGCTCGCTTCATCGGCGATATCCGGGGTACGACCAGGACTATGTGTGGCAGCAGCAGGGACTGTTGGAATACTCCCGACTCTATGCCCCCTTCCACCATTCTCCGTAGTTTTGTCCCCCATGATTACAACCCTTGTTACCGGTGCCAATGGTGAGATTGGCCACAGCCTCCTTGAGACCCTTTCCAAGCAATCTGACCGGCGCATCATTGCGCTGGACCTTTCGCCTCTTGGTCATGGACTGGCCGAGCTGGTGCACCGCAGTGTGCAGGGCGACGTGTCCGATCCGGGCGTGGTGGCCGAGCTGGAGACAGAGGATATCGACGAGATCTATCATCTTGCGGCACTGCTTTCGACGAGTTCCGAGAAGAACCCGGCGCTGGCCCACCAGGTGAACGTGAACGGTACGATGGGCCTTCTCATGATGGCCCGCCGCATCGGCACCCGCACGGGTCGTGCAGTAAAGTTCCTCTTCCCGAGCACGATTGCCGTCTATGGCATGACGTCGGTGGAGGCAAAGAACGCCGCCGGTGCCGTTACCGAGTTCGAGCATCTGCAGCCGACAACGATGTACGGTATTAACAAAGTTTACTGTGAACAGCTCGGCGGGTACATGAGCGACCGTTTTGGTCAGCTCACCGACGAAGCCGGTGTGAAGGTCCTCGACTTCCGTGCACTGCGCTTCCCGGGACTCATCTCGGCAACCACGGTTCCGACAGGGGGCACGAGTGACTACGCACCGGAGATGATCCATGCCGCCGCACAGGGCAAGCCCTATGCCTGCTTTGTGCGTCCGGATGCGCGCATTCCATTCATGGCCATGCCCGACGGCGTAAAGGCCCTATTAGACCTGGCCGCTGCACCAATGGAGAACCTGACGCAGCGCGTGTACAACATCGGAGCGTTTGCTCCTTCGGCCGAAGAGATCGCCGCGAAGGTCAAGTCGGCATTTCCGAACGCCGAGATCTCCTATGCGCCGCATCCCAAGCGTCAGGCCATTGTTGATTCATGGTGCGCCGATGTCAACGACTCTGTTGCCCGCCGCGATTGGGGATGGAGTCCGGATTACGACATGGACCGCGCCTTTAACGAGTATCTCATCCCGACGATCTCCAAGGTCTATTCCAACGGATGACCCCGGAGCGCGCGCCCAACCGCCTCGTTCACGAGGCGTCGCCGTATCTGTTGCAGCATGCCTATAACCCGGTGGACTGGTATCCATGGGGCGAAGAGGCATTTGAAAAGGCGCGGGCGGAGAACAAGCCGCTCTTTGTGAGCATCGGCTACGCCACATGTCACTGGTGTCATGTGATGGAGCACGAGTCCTTCGAGGACAATGATGTAGCGGAGTATCTGAACGCAAACTTCGTGAGCATTAAGGTCGACCGTGAGGAACGTCCCGATGTTGACGCCATGTGCATGGACGTCTGTCAGACACTTACCGGTCACGGCGGCTGGCCCCTTACCATCATCATGGATGCTGAGCGCCGGCCATTCTTTGCCGGAACGTACTTCCCGCGGTACTCGCATGGCGGACGCATGGGGTTCCTGGATCTGCTGGCACGCTTAAAAGAAGTCTGGGTGTTGGATCACGCCAAGGTCATCGACACCGCCAAGGAGATCACCTCCGCTTTGCAGCAGCAGGCCGAGGCATCGTTCCGGGGCGATGTGCCGGAGAACGTGTTCGAGATCATTGCCGATCATCATCGTCGCATGTTCGATGATGTCCACGGCGGCTTTGCGCTGAAGCCCAAGTTCCCCTCGCCCCATCACATGCTTCTGTTGCTGCGTATCTCCCATCGCACCGGTGACAAGGGGCTTCTGAGCATGGTCTGCGCCACGCTCGATGCAATGCGATCGGGTGGCATTTACGATCAGGTCGGCTTTGGCTTTCATCGCTACAGTACCGACCGCGAGTGGCTGGTGCCACACTTTGAGAAGATGCTCTACGATCAGGCCATGATGATGGTAAGGGGCCAGCCGCCGTGACCGGTAAGTG
>JBJTEQ010000167.1:0-6721 GCA_046092945.1 Kapaibacterium sp. (SeqCode) | reverse complement strand
GGCCCAAACGCCCGTGTCTATGTGGAATGATGCCGACCTGGTTGTTGCAGCGCTTGGTCATGACATGACGCTCGACACCAATGCCCCGAATGGTCCACGGATCTGCTGGGCAGTGGAGGGGGCTGCCCCAAACCGCACAGTGGTTGTTGAATGGCGCAGCATGACGCTTCTGACCTTTGATGAGAACAAGGGCATCATTGTTGATCTCGGTCGCGTGTCGTTCCAGATTCGCCTTCATGAAGGGGGCGATATCGACATGGTCTATGATACCGAGATCCCAATCCCGCAGCCTGTTGATGTTCAGGTGGGAATTCGTGGCAACGATGTGCTCGATAATCAAGTGGTCCGCTCTGGCGGAAGTTCCGATCTGCTGCAATCAACGGCTGCCTTCGATCCGAACGGTACCTCTCGGCTCCGGCTCACATCCATACGTCAGTTTGCCAAGGGCACAACGCTGCATTGGGAGATGGGGCAGACGGGAGTGGATGAGCAGAGGGCATCAGTCATGGTGCAACCCAATCCCGTTTGTGATCATCTGCGCGTGGATTCGATCGAGCCGGGATCAACGGTTCGCATCGTTTCTTTGGAAGGAAGAACTCTTCGCCAAGCAGTCGCGCAGTCAGCTACCCTTACGCTTGATGTTGTTGATCTTCCCCAAGGCATCTATCAGTGCGTCATATCGCATGCAGGTGATGTGATGCAGAGCCCCTTTCTCATCATTCGTTGATCGTGACCATGATCAGTATCCTCCAGTCAGTCGATCTCTCTACCCGCATGACGATGCACTGCAGCGCTGTGGCAGAGCATTTCGTGGAGGTTTGCAGCGTTGACGAACTCCGCGCAGCAGTGGCCATGGCGAAGGAACAGAGATGGGACATCCGCATCCTTGGAGGGGGCAGTAACATCGTACCCACGTCGGACGTCAGCGGACTAGTGATCGCAATGTCGATTCGCGAGCGGAGTGTCTGCGTGGATGGCGACGTTGTCCACGTGCGTCTTGGTGCCGGTGAGGTTTGGCACGACGTTGTAGAATGGACCGTGCAGCAGGGATGGGGCGGCATGGAGAACATGGCGCTGATCCCCGGGACGGTCGGCGCCGCTCCAATGCAGAACATCGGTGCCTATGGCGTGGAGCAGGCGAGCATCTTCGAGGAATGCGAAGCTCTGGATAGGCAGACCGGTGAGATCGTCCGGTTTCAGCCAGGTGACTGCGCATTCGGATACCGCGAGAGCGTGTTCAAGCATGAACACCGGGAACGCATGATCATAACGTCGGTTACCTACCGTCTCTCGACGTCGGCCGCCGTTAACACCGCATACCGTGACGTAAGCGAAGAGCTTGCGGCAATGTCCGTTGCAGAACCGACGATTCTCGATGTGATGAACGCCGTTGTCTCCGTGCGACGTCGTAAGCTGCCGGACCCTGCCGTGATCGGCAATTCGGGGTCATTCTTTAAGAACCCCATCGTTGCGTCAGACGTTGCTGAGCATGTGCGCCTAGCGATTCCAGGTGCGCCCATGTATCCTCAGGCGGATGGAAGCGTCAAGCTCGCCGCAGCATGGCTCATCGACCAGTGTGGATGGAAGGGGGCTCGCCATGGCGATGCGGGTGTGCATGACCGTCAGGCATTAGTGCTGGTGAATCACGGCAATGCATCGGGCGACGACATTCTTTCTCTGGCATCGGCTATTCAAGCAAGCGTCCACGAGTGCTTTGGCATTGCGCTCGAGCGCGAGGTCAACGTCTGGTAACGTTGCTCACTCTGCCGGCCGACAGTTCAACGATCATGTCAGCGTCGGCCACGGTGTCGAGTCGGTGCGCAATCGTCAGCACCGTTACATCACGGAACTCTTCGCGAATGGTGCGCTGGATGAGTGCATCGGTTGCGATGTCGACGCTGGCCGTTGCCTCATCGAGTACGATGATACGAGCGCGGATGAGGATGGCGCGCGCCAGGCACAGCAGCTGACGCTGACCCTGTGAGAAGTTTGCGCCCCCTTCAACAACAGGCGCATGTATGCCACCCGGTAGGTCGCGGATAAGATCTGCAAGCTGCACGCGACGCAGTGCCTCCCAGATCTCGGCATCAGAACATTCGTTGAACCGGTCGAGGTTCAGCCGCACCGTGCCGATGAAGAGCGTCGGGTCCTGCGGGATGATGGCAATGCTTCGACGCAGGCGATCGAGTGGAATTGACGTGATGTCCACGCCATCGATCATGATACGTCCACGCTCGGGTTCCACGAATCGGAACAGCGTCTGGAACAGCGTCGACTTACCAGAACCCGTTCGGCCGATGATGCCAACGTTCATTGCAGGCTCCACGCTAAAGCTCACTCCATGCAGTACCGTTGGCAGGTGAGGCGCATAACGCACGTGGAGGTCATCGATCTGCACAGCCCCCTTCGTGGGCCATACGATATCGTCTGCCAGCACAGGCGAGCTTGTGACAGGGGGCTCACTCGGAAGAGTAGCAAATGTTTCGAGTCGCTCCACCGACGTCATGCGTGACTCAACCTCGCTGAAGGCGCGGATGGTCCAGTTCAGCGTTGCCCAGAAGCTGATTGCATAGGTCATCACCAGGCCGGCCATGCCGGGGGAGATCGCGCCGTTCCATGCGGCGATGATGATCAGCACGCTCGTGCCAACGGCTACGAGTCCACCCGTGAGCGGCACGCGCGTGGAGAACCACCGGTTGAGCATGATGCTGCACCAGTAAGCTCGCTGATAGCGGGCAAGAATATATCTGTGGGTGTTGATGAAGTGATGCTCGCGGGCAAAGCCGTGGATCACGTCAAGCCCCGTTACCAGCTCCTTAAAGTGCGAGTAACGAGAGGATCTGCTGATCGACTCCAGACGCTTGGCTTCGCGGGCACTCTTGCGGTAATCCTGCTGTAGACGGTTGTAGAGCCAGAACACCGGAATGATAACGATGATGATCAGCGGCAGAACGCTCATGATGAGCACCATCGAGCTCAGCGTCTGCGTGAGTGCCTTGAAGGACTGCTCGATGTTCCAGGAGAGGTGATCATCCACCCCTTCCATGTCGCGGGCAAAGCGGTTCAGGATGCGTCCCATCGGCGTGCTGTCGAAGAACCGTAATGGGGCCTGCAGGACACCGGTAAGTGCATCATCGTGGATGGTACGCGAAGCAGCCGCCGTGCGAGAGAGCCATGTTATCCGCTCGATGCCCCATGCCAAGAGCACAATGGTACCAAGCAGTCCGTAGATGGTAATCGCAAATGGCGCAGAGAGAGCCTCGGTGTGGAACGCCGACAGGAGCCATGACCAGATACCCGTGGACGTGCCGGTGGCGTTCATATCTGACCAATGTCCGAGCCACGACGTCTGAAGGATCGGCATAAAAGAGATCATCAACACCGTTATGATGAGCCCCATTACCCAGAACGGCGCACTCCACCGACGTCCGACCATGGCACGCAGATAGGCCTTGTACACGGCCAGGCCCACGGCTCCCGTGACACGGTCCTCGTCGACCGTCAGGCGTGATGCTGTGTCATCGGACGCTGCCGGCGTGTTTGGTGTCGAGCCTGCCTGCTTCGTGGTGGTCTGCTCCGACGTCATCATGTCAGTGGGCTCAGCAGCCTCATGACGCATGAGATCGCGGAATGCCTCGTGGTTCTGCAGCTCCTCGAAGGTGCCTTGCGCAACTACCGCCCCCTTCTCCATGAGAATGATCGTGTCGAAGCGATGCACGTGTGCAAGGCGATGCGTTACCACTACGCGGGTGATGTTCTTCCACGCACCGAAGAGCAGTGAATCGACGAGTACTTCCTCGGTGTGCACGTCCACGGCCGACAGTGGGTCATCAAGTAGCACAAGGCCCGGACGGTAGTATGCCGCGCGGGCAAGTGACACGCGCTGCTTCTGTCCGCCTGAGAGATTCACACCCCGCTCACCGATCTCCGTGTCGAGTCCGGCAGGCATCAGCGCAAGGTCAGCCTCAAGAGCACTGTTCTGCAGAGCCCCCTGCAGACGGACCGCATCGAACGAGTCGCCGCAGAGGATAGTCTGCCGAACGGTATCGTTCATGCTGAACGCCTCTTGGGGGACGTAGCCCGATCTTGGACGTTCATCCTTTGAGATGCCGGTCGTACACACTTGCCCCGAGCTTGGCACGTGAAGACCCGCCAGCGTGCGCAGCAGCGTGCTCTTGCCAGCACCGACGGTTCCGATGATCGCTACGCTGGATCCGGGCGCAACATCAAGATCGAGCGTCTGCAGGGCCGGCTCACTGGCATCAGGATAGGTAAGCGACAAATTCGTAGCGGAAAGCCCCACCGGAATGAAGGGGGCTGATTCGCGGCGCTCGTCCTCGGGCCGCACTGCAGCCGTAAAGAACCGATGCAGACGTCCGGTGGCAACGCGCGCATGCTGTAGGTTTGAGAGCAGGTGACTCACGATGCCGAAGGGCTCTTCGAGCATGGCAAACAAGGCAAGGCAGGCGAAGATCAAAGGAGTGGTGAGCTCACCACCCAGATACACGTAGGCTCCAAAACCCGAGAAACCGACCAGCGTGGTAGTGCTGACGAAGATCATCGTGCTGAGAGCGTCGGTACGGACGATGCGAACCTTCGTTGCCACCTCGCGATGACGCACGCTGCTTACCTCCTGGCGCACACTGCGTTCCCAGGCATGGAACTTCACAACGCGGATGCCCTGCAGGATCTGCGACATCAGCGTCACCCGCTCGTCGCGCAGTTCCATCAGATCATGATCGAGACGTCGGAATCGCTTTGCTATCATCACCGTGAGTGGAGCGATGATTGCCAGCGTTGCAAACGACGCCAGTGCGGCAGCGCCGAGATACCACCAGAGCATAGCCATAACGGCTACCATCTCGATGATGGTGTTATAGAACTCGGGGACAAAGAACATCGCCTCAGCCATCGCGTCGGTATCGCTCGACAGGTGGTTGACCAGATCGCCGGTCTGCATGGTTGAGCGCGACGAGCGCCGGAGCTTCAGCGCGTGATGAATGATACGGTCGTTCAGTCCATTGACGATCGTGGCAAAGCCGCGCAGCATGTTGAAGAACATGTGCTGGTTGAGCAGTGCACCGACAATGCCAACAAGGCCAAGAACAACCGCCGTGGTCATTGCGGCAAGGGGCAGCTCACGCGAGGCCGACACCGACGGCAGCTGCGTGAGCATTGAGTGCAGCAGCATAGGTGTGGTGAGAATCACAGTGATGCGCACCGTGATTATCGCCAGAACGTTACGGGCTGGACGTCCGGTAGCCCAGAAAACGCCGAGCACAAAGCTGCGGAAGGAATCCGTCGACAGCGATGCAAAGGCCTGCGCAGCTTCTTCCGGATGCAGTCCCCGTGGAAGCGGTGGAGCATCCTCGGGTGTAAGCGGACGCGTTCTGCCGAGCCGAATGATCGGCGTGGCACTCTGAAAGAAAAGATCCCGAAATACGCTCACGTTCTAGGTTCTGCCCGGCAGCTGTGAAGGGGCATCACTGGACTTTACAGACAGCGTATCGAAGAGTGACGACACATCAGCATCGGCAACCAAAAAATCGGCATGCTGCTGATGAACAAACCCACGATCGACCATGTGCGCATTCATCGCCAGCAAGGGATCGAAGTAGCCGTCCACATTCAAGAGACCGATCGGTCGATCATGCAGTCCCAGCTGACGCCACGTGACTGCCTCGAAGAGTTCATCCATGGTGCCGAAGCCCCCTGGCATAGCTATCAGCATGTCGGAGCGTTCGATCATGAGCTGCTTACGCACATGCATCGATGGAACCTCGATGAGCTCCGTGCATTCCCAGAAGGCGATCTCGCGGGTAGCAAGAAAGGTCGGTATGATTCCGATAACGGGCAAGCCAGCTTCATATACCGTGCGGGCAACAACGCCCATCAGACCGATACCGCCACCGCCATAGACCAGGCCCCAACCGCGGTTGACGATCTCCATGCCAACGGCAAGCGCCGCAGCTTCATACTCGGGTCGGTCTCCACTTCGAGATCCGCAATAGACGCAGATGTTCATGAGCGTGGAATGAAGAGTTGCTGCTTCAGACCAAAGCGCTTCACAACGCGGGCGCGAAGAAAGTCTTCCATCTCGTCGATGCTGTCGGTGACGAGGAACAGATCTAGGTCATCCTTTGAGATCGTCCCTTCGGTTACCATCCGGTTGCGGATCGTATCGACGATCTCCGAGTAGTATTCCTTGCCCATCAGAACGATAGGGAAGTTGGTGATCTTCTTCGTCTGGATCAGTGTGATAGCTTCAAAGAGCTCGTCCATGGTGCCAAAGCCCCCTGGCAGAACGACAAAGCCAAGAGAGTACTTCACGAGCATCACCTTGCGGACAAAGAAGTGCTCGAAGGTCACCATCACATCAAGCCATGGGTTGGCGTGCTGCTCGAACGGTAGTTCAATGTTTAGTCCAATGCTTGTACCACCGGCTTCCTTTGCGCCGCGGTTGGCTGCTTCCATAATGCCCGGACCACCGCCCGTCATCACGGTAAAGCCCATGTCGGCAAGACGTGCGCCAACGGAGCGGGCGAGGTCGTAGTGAGGGTGATCCTCTTTGAAGCGTGCCGAGCCAAACACGGTGATGCATGGGCCAACAAAGTGCAGGACGCGGAAGCCGCGGATGAACTCCATCATCACGCGAACAACGAACGTGAACTCGCGATACCGCGAATGGGGTCCGGACAGAAACTCACGCTCGGTACGTTTG
>JBJTEQ010000166.1:0-11666 GCA_046092945.1 Kapaibacterium sp. (SeqCode) | reverse complement strand
ATGGGGCTCATCACATCCTGCGACCTTGCGTACTCTGAGCTCCTTACGCGAATTGTTTCCGTCTGCGGTGGTGTTCCGCGCCACATCCCACCAACGAGCGATCGTGTAACCTCGGTTGCCATCGTTGCCGGTAGCGGCATGTCGTTTTACGATAAAGTCGTTGGCCAGGCCGACGTCTTCATCACGGCCGATGTTAAGTACCACGCTTTTCATGCTGCCCAGGGGGTGATCGGTCTGATCGACCCGGGGCACTACGAAATGGAACAGCACGTGGCCGAGGGTATGGCCGCTGAGCTCGGCAAGCATCTTCTCGGATGTACCCTGCACGTGAGCACGGTGTGTCCGAATCCGGTGAGGTATCACCACTCCATAGTTGAATCTGAAACGGCTTTTTCTGTCATCTCCTAACTTCATACACGGAGCACGCATGGAACAACAACTCCAACTTCTTGCCCAATTGGCCGCCGTCGATGCAGAACTCGACGAACTGCACGAAGAACTTGGAGACCTCCCCGTAGAGGTCAAGAAGATCGAAAAAGTCGTCCGCACGAAGCAGGAAGCTGTTGATGCGACAAAGGCCCTTCTCGACGAACTTCACCAGCTCCGCAGTACGGCACACGTGACGATGCAGGAGAGTCACGACAAGGAGCAGAAGCTTGCTCAGCAGCAGTTCCAGGTGAAGAACAACCGCGAGTTCGATGCCATCACCAAGGAGATCGAGCACCTCAAGCAGGAGCGGATCAACCTCGAAGAACGCCTGCGCACAGCAGGGGTGCGTGAGGAAAACCAAACCACCACGCTAGAGCAGCAGCAAGCCGAGCTTGACGAGGTCCACACAAGACTCGTAGACAAGCAGAAGGCCCTCGAGGCGATGTCGGGGGATCAGAACGAAGACCTCAAGAAGTTCATCGCTCTGCGCCTGAAGATCATCGCTAAGCTCGACGATACACTCGAAGCTGAGTACGAGCGCATCCGCACCTTCCACAGCGAAGCTGCTGTGGCCCTGCGGAGAAACTCCTGCAGTGGATGCTACTCAGCTATTCCATCTCAGCGGATCATGGAAATGAAGTACCAGCGTGATCGCATGTACACCTGTGAAAGCTGCGGACGGATTCTTTTCACCGAAGACGTTGCCGTGGACATCGAAGAGCTTCTCGAAGCTGCCAAGTAACTCGAATCATCGTTCAACAATCGTAGTCGGGGATCCCGGGCAGCCGCTGCTGATGGGCCTTGGCTCTTCCGCAGAGGAAAGTCCGAACTCCGCAGAACAGTGCGCTTCCTAACAGGAAGGTGCTAAGTCCTCCAGCCTTTCGGGGCCGGCGGCCGAGGCAACGGAAAGTGCAACAGAAAGATACCGCCGATGGTCCGTGAAAACGGACACAGGTAAGGGTGAAATGGTGGGGTAAGAGCCCACCGGCAGGCGGGTGACCGACTGGCCCGGTAAACCCCGCACGGAGCAAGATCAAGCAGAATTCCGGCCAGTTCGCTGGCGGATGGCTGTTCGTCATCCTTCGTCCCTGAAAGGGGGCGATCGGCATTCGGGTAGATCGCTTGAGGTCGATGGCAACATCGATCCCAGAGAAATGGTTGCCTCCCTCGCCCCGTTGCGAGGAAGACAGAATTCGGCTTACAGGGATCTCCGCACTGCGATTACTTGACGGGCCATAGTTTTGCAATTCGTCTTCACAAGGAGAACTGCGATGACTGCATTCAGATGTACACTTCTGGCGATTGCCTGTGCTGGCGCAATTACCGCTGCGGCCCAGCAACGCGTGGTTGTGCTTCCGTTCCGGAACATGGCTCACGACATCCAGTACAACGCCTGGAACTACAAGTTTGCCGATTCCCTTCGGTCAGCATTGCTTGAGTCCGATCCGAATGGCGGCAGTTACACGATCGTGCCGGCTGACAGCGTTGAGCTTGCACTTGCCGATCTGAATCTTGATCCAGACAATCCGCAATACGAATCTGATATGTGGAAGGCTGTGCGAAACCTTAAGGCCCAAAAGGCTGTTCAGGGGAACTTCCAGTTGCGGGGCGATCGCGTTCTGATCAACTGTTACATCTACGACATGGAGTCGATGCTGGCTGACGAGACAAATCAGGCAAAGGATATCTTCAAGTCGCCAACAACATTCCTTGAAGCTATACGCCCCATCGTCAAGCGTATTCGACCCGGACTTTCATCACAGTAACCTACCTGACTGCGAACCATGACATTCGACCTGCCCGTTCTTACCGTTCCTGAGCAACCATCGGCCCGACGTCCGGAGTGGCTGAAGGTACGTGCCCCGGGGGGCGATGACTATGCCCGCATCAAGTCCATGATGCGCTCGAAAGCCCTGCACACGGTCTGCGAAGAAGCTCGGTGTCCGAACATCTCCGAATGCTGGAATGCCGGCACAGCCACATTCATGATCCACGGTGATACCTGCACACGGTCCTGCGGCTTCTGTGCCGTGAAGACGGGTCGCCCCCTTCCGGTTGACCACGACGAGCCACGTCGCGTTGCCGAAGCGGTTGCCGCAATGAGTCTAAAGCATGCCGTTATCACATCAGTGAATCGTGATGAGTTGAAAGACGGCGGTTCGATCATCTGGGCCGAAACGATCACCGCAGTGCGTCAGGCATCTCCGCAGACAACGATCGAAGTTCTGATCCCTGACTTCAAGGGCAACACAGAGAACCTTCGGCGCATCGTCGATGCAAAGCCGGACGTGCTCAATCACAACACCGAGACTGTGCCGCGCCTCTACAAGCATGTGCGTCCGCAGGGACGGTACCCGTGGACTCTCGAGGTTCTTCGCCAGGCAAAGGAGCTCGGAATGCGCACAAAGACCGGCATTATGCTCGGACTTGGTGAAACGCCTGCGGAGATCATGCAGACGATGGAAGACCTGTCAGAGGTCAACGTCGATGTGCTTACTCTTGGGCAGTACCTGCAGCCAACAAAGAATCACCTTCCGGTGGATCGCTTCGTGCACCCGGATGAGTTTAAGCATTACGAAGTTGAAGGCCTGAAGATGGGCTTCAATATTGTCGAGTCCGGCCCTCTTGTCCGCAGCTCCTATCACGCCGAACGTCACGTGTGATGCGCTTCACGGTCCTTGGCAGCGGCACCTCGACAGGCGTACCGACTGTTGCCTGTGAATGCGCAACCTGCACAAGCACCGACCCTCGTGACAAACGTCTGCGCACGTCGCTGATGGTTGAAAGTGCTACGACGCGGGTCATCATCGATACATCGTCCGATTTCCGTCACCAGATGCTTGCTCATAGCGTTCTGGAGCTTGACGCTGTCGTTTATACCCATCACCACTTCGATCACATCGGTGGATTCGACGACCTACGGCCGTATGCATTTCGTCGGGGATCGGCTGTGCCGATCTATGCGATGCCGGAGACCGCTCAGGTTTTGCGTTCAACATTCCCCTACGCATTTGGACTCGTTGAATCAACGGGTGCGTCGATCCCGAACATCACGCTCCATGAGATCGACAAGGCCCCTTTCACCATCGGGGATATCGAGTTCCTACCCATCCCGATGCGTCACGGACAGCGCATGCGCGTGAATGGCTATCGCATGGGCTCGTTTGCCTACTGCACGGATACCAACCACATCGACGCGTCGTCGATGAAACTGCTCGAGGGTCTTGATGTTCTGATCATCGATGGCCTGCGTTGGGATAAGCACCCCACGCACTTTACCATTAACGAATCACTTGCACTGATCGACCAACTGCGCCCGCGAAAAGCGTATCTCACGCACATTGCCCACCAGGTGCTTCACGCCTCTGATTCGGCGAAGTTGCCCTCCGGTGTGGAGCTCTGTTACGATGGGCTTACAATTGCCCTATAGCTCATCGGCGTTTTCCTCGGCATTTTCCTCGGCATTTTCCTCGGCACGGGGCTGTGCATCGCCGGGAATCTGATTGTCATCAGCTTCCTCGATCGCTGACTGCCAGTAGGCGCCAGAGGATGCTTCGGTCGTGTTAGCCGTCTCTTTCGTCCCCGAAGATGGCAGGTCTCCTTCCAAGAGCAAAGCGAGCTGCTTGCGGAGCGTACGGTGATCCGTCTGAATGGAGATCGTATCGTCGGCGTCGATCATCGTCGTTGTTGTCTTGAGCAGATCGTCGATCTCGCGCAGCTTCGGCAGATCCGAAAGTGAGTTCAGGCCGAACACGCGGAGGAACTCTTCAGTTGTGCCATAAAGCAGCGGCTTGCCGGGCGTCTCCGAGCGTCCGACCATGCAGACAAGCCCCTTCTCAACAAGCGAATTAACAACTTCACTGGAGTTCACACCTCGGATCGCGTCGACCTCTCCCTTGGTGATTGGCTGACGGTACGCAACAATGGCCACCGTCTCCAGCGCTGCCTGGGTTAGGCGACGACGATTCTTCGCCTTGAGTAAACGTTGCACCAGCATGCCGTGCTGTGGTGTGGTGGCAAACTGAAATCCACCAGCAATCTTCACAATGCGATACGGACGCGCAGCATTTTCCAGGTTGGTGTTGATCTCATCGACAAGCTCATCGAAGAAGCCCTTCGGCACATCGAATGCCGGTGCAACAGTCTGCGGCGCCGGTTCGGCAGTCTCTCCCTCAAGGGGCAATGCCTGCTGACCAGGTGACTGCTGCGACGGATCTTCGAGAACCAGAATGCGGTGCAGCATCCGCGAGGTAAGGGGCTCCTCGCTGGCAAAGATCAGTGCCTCAAGAGCACTGCACTGCTCGGTGCGTTCAAGCGTAAAAAAGTACGGCAACTCGCGCGTCTGGATGTCGCGCTGCAGGGCTTCCTGTTCAAGTTCGGTCATTCTTCACTTCCTTGAGAAACATCGATCGTTGATGCAGACTCGCCGTCAGCTGCATCGTCGGATGCTCGTTCAGCAATAATGATGTCGTCGTGACGCAGATCCTGACGGATGCGAATGCGCTGATTCTTGGCCAGCTCAAGCAGAGCAAGAAACGTCACGACGATGTGCAACCTGGTCATGCCGGCAACCAGGGCAAACAGCGACGCCGAGGCCGACGACTTGAGCACGTGCATGATCTCTTCGGCCTTCTCTTCGACGGAGATCGGAAACTGTGTTACAATATGCGGATCTGCCTGCTCAGGTGCCTTGTCGATTGCTCGCTTAAGGGCCTTGAGCAGATCAAAAAGTGTTGCGTTTCGATATGCGCCAGTTTCTGCTGCATGGATCTCTTCGGCTTCGAACATCTGACGATACATCACGTATTTCTGGTTCTCAGCCGAGAGCATCAATGAGTCTGATGCTTCACGGAACCGCTTATACTCGATAAGCCTGCGCACAAGCTCTGCGCGGGGATCTGTGTCGTCGATCTCTCCAAGAGCAGTGGCTGCCGATTCCTCGCGTGGCAGAAGCATCTGTGCTTTTATCTGCACGAGCATCGATGCCATCACCACGAACTCTCCGGCCAGTTCAAGGTCCAGAAACTCCAGGACCTTGACGTAGTCCAGGAACTCTTGCGTAATGGATGCAATCGGAATGTCGTAGATGTCCAGCTCGTCCCTCTTGATGAAGAAGAGCAGCAGGTCTAATGGACCCTCGAAATTTTGCAGACGCACGCTGTACATCGAACTATTTGCTTTCCCATTGGCTCGACCTCACAACGTGGGCCAAGCGACCAACATATTGCCGCGGCACCCGAGCAGAGACAGCCGTGGTGATCTCATACGGGATCGTTCCGGCCCACTGCGCAAGCTCCACTGCATCGATACTCTCGGCGTGGCCGGACTCCCCTGCCTGACGGCCAAGAAGCACAACCTCGTCAGCAAGCTGAACGTCAGAATCTCCGACGTCCACCATCAGCTCGTCCATGCAGATACTACCAACGATCCTGCACCGATGTCCACCAACAAGACACCACGCAGATCCCGAAAGACTGCGCAGATATCCATCGCCGTAGCCGATCGGCACCGTTGCGATAATAGTCTCGTCAGTGACCATGTAGCGCCGACCATAGCTGACCGTTTCACCAGGCCATGCCCTGCGCTTCGACACCACGGAGGAGCGTATCGACATCACCGGACGAAGGGACATTTCATCGCTGTTCGCATGTGCATATCCGTAGATGGAGATGCCCGGACGGACCAGGGTGAAGTGCGTATCCGAGGACTCCCATAGCGCACCGGTGTTTGCTGCGTGAACCGCCGCAAAGCTACACCCATCGTCAACGAGTTTCTGATGGGTTTCGGCGAAGGTGGATAACTGTTGGCGCATGAAGGCGCTGTTCGGATCATCCGCCGTCGCAAAGTGCGTGCAGACGCCGTCAAGACTCACTCCGGGCAGAGCTCGGATGATCCGTGACGCGTCAACTGCTTCCAACGGACGGAATCCCTCTCGCATCATTCCGGTGTCGATATACAGATGCACAGAGGCTTCTCGGCCATGTGCCTGTGCGCTCGCAGAGAGAGCGCTTACCCGTTCAACGTCGCAGGCCACCGTCGTGAGATCGTGCTCAACCACAGCATCCACCTCGTGCATTTCCACGGGCGTAAGGATGAGGATGGGGCTTGCAATCCCTGCTCGACGGAGCATGACTGCCTCGTCAACAAACGCAACACCGAGGATGTCGATGCCAAGTTCAACGAGTGCCCGGGCTATCTCCACCATTCCATGTCCGTAGGCGTTGGCCTTCACCATCCCCAGCACGGCGCGCCCTTCGGCGCGCAGACGCACACGGGAAAGGTTCCACTCAAGGGCATCGAGATCGATCGTTGCTACTGTGGATCTCATGCTGCGCCCCCTGCCGTATCCGACCACTCAAACGAACGGCAGATTTGTTCAGCCGTCATCCCAGCTCCCAGCGCGCAGATCAGTTTGATCCGTGCCTTCTGACCGTTGAGGTAGTCGGCAAAGATGATCCCGGCCTCGTGCAGGTGCCGGCCCGCCCCCTCGTAGGCATAGATGTGCTCGACACGGCCAACAGGGCATCGAGAGACAAGCACCACCGGGATTCCGGCATCGGCTGCGTCCTTCAAGGCGTAAAAGACCGGCGGTGTAACATTGCCCACGCCAAAGGCCTCGATGACGAGTCCTGAGACGTCGCGCTGACGACACAGCTCGATGAGCGAGGCATCCATACCGGCGAACGACTTCAAAAGGGGCACGAATGTCGGCAAAGCCGATACGGAAAATGTTTCGCGATGAAAAGGGGCTCTATGGATAAACACCACCCCGTTCGAGATGCGCCCGACCGGACCGAAATCAAAGCTCGCAAAGGTCGAGAGCTCCTGGGTGTCGGTCTTCGATGTTTCCGAGGCTGCTGTGATGACTCCTCCGAGACAGACGAGCACTCCAAGCCCCCTGGCAGAGGGATGCGCCGCAACCGTGACGGCATCGCGCAGGTTTCTCGGGCCATCCCAATCCGGCTCGCTACTGTTGCGCATGGCGCCGATCACAACGATCGGCTTCGCTGTGTCCACGGAACAGTCGAGAAAGTATGCCGTTTCCTCAAGTGTATCCGTTCCATGCGTCACTACGATGCCGTCGATCGTAGGGTCACTCACATACGAACCAACGATCTTCGAAAGCTCCCACATTCGATCGATCGTGATGTGGGGGCCGGGAAATGTCCCGTACTCATGGACGACAATCTCAGCCACATCCCGGATGCCAGGGATGCGCGAGAGGATCTCCCCACCCGACATACTCGGAACAACCCCGCCCCATTCCGCATCAAGCGTGGAGGCGATCGTTCCGCCGGTGAAGATGATGACGATACGTGATTTTTCGGACGCGGACACAGTGTTCATTTGAGTGGTTGCGAACCGCGAAGATAGGGGCATGGTTCGTAGTTTTGTAGCCCATGATCACGGCCAATCCACATCTGCGGACGATATCGGCGTATGCGCCGGGGGCGACGCCCGAACAGATCAAGGCACAGTTCGGACTCGAACATGTCGAAAAGCTGGCGTCCAACGAGAACCCGCTCGGATGCTCACCTGCGGCCCGAGCGGCTGCCATCGAGGCCATTGATTCGGTTCACCTCTACAACGACGGCGGCCAGATACTGCGATCTCGCCTGGCAGAGTTTCATGGCGTCGATGCGGCTTCGATCAGCGTACACAATGGTAGCGATGCCATCATCCACCAGATCATGCGCACATTCCTGCTGCCCGGTGAGACGGCCCTGAGCAGCGATGGTACGTTTGTGAGTTTCCGACTTGCCGTGGCAAGCGCTGATCGAACATTTCGGACGGTCCCTCTTGCAGGGGGCTTTGCCTACAACACCCCTGCCCTGGCTGATGCGATCGACGCGACGACGAAGGTCATCTACATTGCCAACCCGAACAATCCGACTGGTACCCATGTGGACCGGCAGGCTCTGACATCGCTCTTGGATCGCGTGCCGGAGAGCGTCCTCGTGGTGCTCGATGAGGCCTATGTTGAGTATGCACGCCATCTGCACCCCGACACCTATCCTAGCGAAGCCGAAACAAGCCGTCCGAACGTTGTGCGCCTGCGGACATTCTCCAAGGCCTATGGCCTGGCGTCGCTGCGCGTCGGATATGCTGTTGGACACCCAGATGTGATGCAGTGGCTTATCCGTACGAAGCTCCCATTTGATCCGAACGGTGTCGGCTGCGCAGCCGCTGTTGCTGCGCTGGAAGACCAGGACTTTGTTCGGCGCACTGTGGAGCTGAATGCTGAATGCCTGTCGATCATGTCTGCGGCTGCGACAGATTCCGGACTGCATGCAGTTGCCAGCAGCGCCAACTTTATGATGGTCGACCTTGCCTCGAACGAGGCAGCCACGAAATTCCATCGCAATCTTCTAGAAGGGGGCTTTATCTCTCGCCCCCTTGCCTCCTTCGGCTTACCGACCGGCGTGCGCATTAGCACAGGAACACTCGAGCAGACGCAGCGTCTTGCTGAACTTCTGCGCAGCGGTATCGGCAATCCATCACTCACGTTATCATCGTCATCTGTTCACCATACAACTGTCTGACAATGAGCACCACCGAAGACTTTCTGCCGCTCAACGGCACAGATCATATTGAGTTCTACTGCGGCAATGCAAAGCAGTCGGCATTTTTTTACCGAACCGCCTTTGGTTTTCAGCTTGTTGCCTATGCCGGCCCGGAAACAGGCGTGCGCGACCGCGCATCGTACGTGCTGCAGCAGGGTAAGGTCCGACTGGTGCTAACAACTCCGATGCATCCGGAAAGCCCCATTACTGAGCACATCGCCAAGCATGGCGATGGCGTAAAGGTGCTGGCTCTCTGGGTGGATGATGCCCGTGCATCGTGGGAGGCCACAACGTCTCGCGGCGCTATCAGCATTCAAGAGCCTACGGTCCTGACCGACGAGTTCGGTGAGGTTGTTGTGGCGAGCATCAAGACATACGGCGACACCGTTCATACTTTCGTCGAACGGAAGAACTACACCGGCGCATTCATGCCAGGCTACAAGGCAGCTGACGACGGGTATGCGACTGAGCCGATTGGCCTGATGTACGTTGACCACTGTGTTGGCAACGTCGAACTCGGTCAGATGAACACCTGGGTGAAGTTCTACGAAGACGTTCTTGGCTTTAAGCTTCTCATCACCTTTGATGACAGCGACATCTCCACCGAGTATTCAGCCCTGATGTCCAAGGTAGTATCGAATGGCTCAGGTTACGTGAAGTTTCCGATCAATGAGCCGGCAGAGGGTAAGAAGAAGAGTCAGATCGAAGAGTACATCGAGTTCTACCACGGCGCTGGCGTTCAGCATATCGCCGTAGCAACCGATGACATCCTTCATACTGTGGGCGAGCTTCGTCGGCGTGGCGTGCAGTTCCTGAACGTGCCGAACACCTACTACGAGGATCTGCTCGAACGTGTCGGCACGATTGACGAGAACATCAACGACCTGCGCGATCTGAACATTCTGGTCGACCGCGATGACGAAGGATATCTTCTGCAGATCTTCACCAAGCCGGTAGAAGATCGTCCAACGCTCTTTTTCGAGATCATTCAGCGCCGCGGTGCGCGTTCATTCGGCAAAGGAAATTTCAAGGCCCTGTTCGAATCCATCGAACGCGAGCAGGCTTTGAGAGGTAATTTGTAAGTCACCATCAGTTGTTCCACCACAATCGCCCTCGTATGGCTTCATCAGCAAAAAAGGGATCGGCCTTGGCCTCCCACTTCCCCGGGCATAACCCATTCCTCGAATCGGTCAATGCCTATTTCGATAAGGCCGCAGCGATCATGGATGTCCCGAAGGGGCTCCTTGAGCAGATCCGCGTCTGCAATTCGGTCTATTACATGCAATTCCCAGTCCGCATCAAGGGCGGAATTCAGGTGATCCAGGCATGGCGTGCCGAGCATAGCCACCACAAGCTGCCAACAAAGGGCGGTATCCGCTATGCCATGACGGTGGATCAGGACGAAGTGCAGGCACTGGCTGCCCTGATGACCTATAAGTGCGCCGTGGTGGACGTGCCGTTTGGTGGCGGTAAGGGCGGCATTCGCATCGACCCAAAGCAGTACACCGAAGAAGAGCTCGAGCGCATCACACGCCGCTATACGGTAGAACTGATCAAGAAGAACTTCATCGGTGCTTCAGTTGACGTTCCGGCACCGGATTACGGCACCGGACCACGTGAAATGGCATGGATCGCCGACACGTATCAGGCCATGGTGCAGGATGACATCAACGCTCTTGGCTGCGTCACGGGTAAGCCGGTCGGTCAGGGCGGCGTCCGCGGACGTACAGCTGCAACGGGGCGCGGCCTGTTCTTTGCCGTGCGCGAAGCAGTTAATGATCCGAAGCTCATGAAGAAGATGAAGATGACCACCGGCTTGTCCGACAAGCGCGTCGTCGTTCAGGGCTTTGGCAACGTGGGCTACTATGCGGCAAAGTTCCTGTACGAAGCCGGTGCTACTGTCGTTGGCGTCATTGAATGGGACGGTGCAGTTGTCAACCCGAAGGGTATCGACATCAACGCCCTTCAAACACACCGCATGGCAAAGGGGTCGATCACGGGATTTGCCGGCGCAAAGACGATCAAGGATGGTAACAGCGTGCTCGAGTACGACTGCGACATTCTGGTTCCGGCCGCTCTTGAGTCACAGATCCACAAGGGTAACGCCTCTAAGATCAAGGCGAAGATCATCGCCGAAGGAGCAAACGGACCGATCACTTCGGAAGCTGAACCGATCCTTCTGAAAAAGGGTATCCTTGTGATGCCTGACATGTTCGTCAATGCAGGGGGCGTTGTGGTCTCCTATTTCGAATGGCTGAAGAACCTTTCGCACGTTCGTTTCGGACGTATGGACAAGCGCTTCGAGGAAGGCTCAAACCTGCGCATCGTCGACACTGTTGAGCGCCTCACAGGAAAGAGCCTCACGCTCGCTGAACGTCAGGTAATCGCCCGCGGTGCTGATGAAGAAGATCTGGTGAACTCCGGTCTGGAAGACACCATGATCAGCTCCTATCACGCGATCAGCGAGATCTACTTCGGCAACACCAAGGTCAAGGATATGCGTACTGCGGCCTTCGTGAACTCTATCGACAAGATCGCAACGTCATATATGTCGCTGGGTAGATACCCAGCGACCTATATGACGTTGCGATCTTGTCGATAGAGTTCACGAAGGCCGCAGTACGCATATCCTTGACCTTGGTGTTGCCGAAGTAGATCTCGCTGATCGCGTGA
>JBJTEQ010000165.1:0-18878 GCA_046092945.1 Kapaibacterium sp. (SeqCode) | reverse complement strand
AACCAGTACGGAGAGATCAACGTGGATGGTCAGCACAATCCTTTCCCTCCCGGTGTGACGAATATCAACTGAACATTCCTATATTTGCCGTTCATTCTCACCTGAACGCAACACAACGACTCGACGAGAACTCCTATGAAGCGTACATATCAGCCAAGTCGCCGCCGCCGCGTGAACACCCACGGTTTCCGTGCACGCATGGCATCCAAGAACGGCCGCAAGGTCCTTTCGCGCCGTCGCGCAAAGGGTCGTGCCCGTATCGCAGTCGGATTTGCTCGTTAAGAGCGTAGCGATTTCAGCTCGGTAGCCGCATGTTCTGCAGGCCACTGAAGGGATTTGGTGCATTCGAAGACACTCTTCGGTCCGGACGTCGTCTGACGGCTGGACCGTTGTCATTAACGGCCGTCACTCTGGAAGAGTCTGCAGAAGAGCCTACTACGGTCCGTGTTGGCGTAACAATCGCCAAACGGATTGCTCCCCGAGCCGTGGTGCGAAACCGCATCAAGCGTCTACTGCGCGAATCTGTCCGACGTCAAGTAGCGGAGCGCGGTGATCAGCTCCAAGCTCGTCGGATTTCTTGCATCATCTTCAACTGGCGGCAAGCCCCTTCTTCAGCTATGAAGCTGCATCTGGCCGACGTGGAACCCTACATTTCGGAGGCGTTTGATGAGCTTCTGCGCACGCCGCACCACCGTGGTGGTGCATGAAGAATCCCATCGTTCTGCTTCTCACGGCCGGCATCCGGCTTTACAAGGTGGCGCTCTCGCCACTTCTGCCCTCATCATGCCGCTTTCAACCGACATGCTCTACGTATGCCATCGTAGCCCTCGAGGTTCACGGTGCCCTGCGCGGATCAGTTATGGCGATCAAGCGCATAGGCCGCTGCCACCCCCTCCACCCCGGCGGCGTCGACCCCGTCCCCAAGCGCTCTGACAACTGACACCTCACACCCCACACCTCAAACCCTACACCAAATAAATAACTCCGTAACTCCGTAACTCCGTAACTCCGTAACTCTCTCCCATGGATCGTCAATCAATCATCGGCATCGTTCTCATCTCCCTCGTTGTGGGGATTTGGGTATTTCTTCAGCAGCCTGCAAAGCCCCCTGTTGCGCAACCGAAAGGGAAGGCGCCAACGGCTCAAACGACCACCGCCGTTGATGGAGGTGAACAGTCGCCTGTGCAGTTCATGCCTGCACCAGTGCGCATGCTCACGGTGGTAACGCCGCTCTACACTATTCGCCTGAGCTCCTTCGGGGCCACGGTGCGGTCGTGGAAGCTGATGCAGTATAAGCCATGGTATCGGCTGACGAATCCCGCCGCTGTAGTGGATGTTGTGCAGCCGGGTGCGCACGAGTTTGGGTTCTGGTTTATCGCCAAGAACGATACCATTGGTTCAGGTGGCATCCTCGATACAGTGAAGGCGAAGGATGTTCCGTTCACGTTCGATGTGGCATCGGAGCTGATCGACGTAAAGCCGGGCGACTCGGTCACGATCACCGCCACGGCAAAGACCGACTTCGGTGGAACGATCGTGCGGACCTATCGTTTTGCTGCGGATCACTACGACGTGGTTGCCGGCCTGCAGATGGCGGGGTTTGAATCCGTGCTGCACAAGCGTGCTCAACAGGTACATCTTGAATGGCGCGGTGGCATTCGCTACCAGGAGCAGAGCAGCGTTGATGAGTCAAACAACGCCGTCGGCATTATTTCCGAGGCGGGGAACATCACGGAGTTCGAAGCAGAATCCTTCACTGACACGCGCCGCGACACCTCCAAGGGATCGGTTGATTTTGTTGCAACTCGCTCGAAGTATTTTGCCGTTGCCATGCTTCCAGAGGCCGGATTTTCCGGTAAGGCCACCGTCAACGGCATCAAGGTCGGACTGCCCCAGGAGGGGATCATGGAGCGCTATGGTCTTGCTCTTCAGGTACCTCTGAAGCAGGGGGCTGGCGGGGTAACATCGCGGCTTTATGTTGGACCGATGCAGTACGACACGCTGGGCACCTATGGCCTGACGGGCATCATGAATTTCGGCTGGAAGTGGATCGTGAAGCCGATCGGTGAGTACTTCATGCTCCCGACGCTCAAGCTCATCCACCTTGGCATTCCGAATTACGGGATCGCGATTCTTCTCTTTGCTCTGCTCATGAAGGCGATTCTCTATCCGCTCAGCATCGGACAGATGGAGTCGGCCAAGAAAATGCAGCTCGTTGCGCCCCTTGTCAGCCAGGTGCGGGAGCGGTTCCCCGACGACATGACGCGTCAGCAGCAGGAGACCATGAAGATCTACTCGGAGTACGGAATCAATCCGGCAGGGGGCTGCCTGCCCCTTGTGCTGCAGATGCCATTCCTCTATGCGTTGTACTCTGTGCTCAACCTGAACATCGACCTGCGTCAGCAGGGATTCTTGCCAGTGTGGATCACCGACCTGAGCGTGCCCGACGTTATCCTGTCGCTGCCATTTAAGCTTCCGTTGTTCAACGTCGACCATTTCTCGGGTCTGGCCTTGCTCATGGGAGCCACCATGTTCATCCAGCAGAAGCAGGCTCTGACGGATCCGCGGCAGAAGGCCATGGTCTACATGATGCCCATCATGCTCACGCTGATGTTCTCCTCACTTCCATCGGGACTGAACCTGTACTACTTCGTCTTCAACGTTGTTGCCATTGGCCAGACGATCTGGCAGAAGAAGTTCTCCAAAAACCAGTTAACATTGGCCGATC
The DNA here is from genome assembly GCA_046092945.1 of Kapaibacterium sp. (SeqCode). Classification (GTDB taxonomy): domain Bacteria; phylum Bacteroidota; class Ignavibacteria; order Kapaibacteriales; family Kapaibacteriaceae; genus UBA10438. Next base: position 16,150 of record JBJTEQ010000165.1, on the reverse strand, counting down.
TGAAGAAGATGCCGAAGAAGGAATCCTGGATGCAGAAGAAGATGCGCGAAGCTCAGGAAATGGCTGCCGCCCAGGGACGCTCCCTGCCCGGTCAGTCCCATCAGGACGTCCGGAAGCCCCGTTCCGGCAAGGGTAAGAAATAGCGTATCGTACGTGGAAAACCTTTGCCTTCGAGGCACCCTCAAGGGGCTTTGCCATATGGGGAAACCTCGTATTTTACTGCCTATTGAATTTGAACTCACAATTTCACTATTACACCAGGAGACGTGGATGAAAACACGTGGACTCATGCGGGCATTTATCGTGATGATGGGCCTGCTCATCGGTGTCGCAGGTAGTTCTGCCCAGAATACCTACGACCGTCTTTCAGTTCTTGAAGAATTCACCAGTGCGACATGTCCTCCATGTGCTCCAGTTGGTGTGATGCTCAAGGATGTCATCTCGCCAGCAAACGGCGTGGTGTCTGTTCGTTTTCACATGAACTGGCCAGCACCGAATGACCCGTTCAATCTTGACAATCCGGTTGATAACGAAGGTCGCAAGAACTTCTATGCTGTTAGCGGTATCCCTGATGGATATCTCAACGGCAAGAAGGTTGGTCTTAGCGGTTCTGGCGGTCCAGCGCTCCTTTCCGCGATCAAGGCTGACAATGCCAAGAAGTCGCCATGCAAGATCGAAGTAACGCATACACCGACAGCAGACGGTGGCGCGGTGAAGATCAAGGTCACAACAAACGTCGACCTCAAGGCGCACAAGCTTCATGTCGCTGTTGTGTCATATCACACAGAGATCCCGGGTCTTCCTTCGCGCCTTGCCAACAGCAACGGCGAAGAGGACTTTGATGACGCAATGAACAAGATGCTTCCAAATGCCAGCGGCACGTCGCTTGCAATTGATGCAGCAAAGGACCAGACCTTTGACTTTACCTACACGCGCAAGGGACAGGAAACCTGGCCTTCGGGTCAGCAGTACGTTATCGCCTACATCCAAAACAACGCAACTCGTGAAGTCATGCAGGCCGGAACAAATCTGATCGTGTATCAGCCTGTTCTGACGGTTGACGGAACAGTGTGGGAGAAGATCGGACGTCAGGCCAGCAAGACGCAGAACCTGACAGTGAAGAACCCAACAAGCGTGCCACTCTCCGTGACTCTGTCTGTTAGCAATGGCGAAGCCCTCAACTCAGCGGGATGGACCGTTGCTCTTGACAAGGACGTCTTCGATATCCCAGCTAATGGTTCGGTGAAGGTGAAGGCAACAACAACAGGCCCAGATGCCGCAAGCTTTGCCGGTATTGAAGTAGTTGCTGCTGCAAACGTGTCGAATGGAATCAGCAAGGACGGCAAGGGTGTGTTCGGGTATCTTACCGAAGGCACACGCGTAGCGGTCTGGGGTGGTATCTCAACAGGCGGTGTCGGTCAGTATCTGACGGCTGCTCAGACATCATTCGCTAAGGATGTAGCCTACATCCCAGCAACGAACGAAGCACTTCAGGCCTTCCCTCCAACGGACTTTGATGCCGGCGTGTTCTGCGTTGGTATCGATGGTCGTTTCAGCATTCCAGGCGTTGCCCAGCTCTCCGTGTTGATGACGAATCAAGGCAAGGGTGTCTATGTCTCTGCTCCGATGGGTATGGCTGTCGCCACGTATCCTGATAACCAATCTCAGCCAGGGTATCCAGAAGCTAATGCATGGTTGACGGAAACGCTCGGTCTGAGGCTCCTTGCCACGACGAATCGCTATTCCGGTAACACGCTCACGCCGTTCACCCTGAATGGTATTGCTAGCGAGCAACTTGGTCAGAACGACAAGGGTACAGCTGCAACCTGGAATCTGAACCGTCCAACAGCAGCGTGGAACTACTACTGCCAGGTAACAGATGCTTTCTCGGTGAATGCCGGAGCAAAGTCAACTGGCTGGTCGTACTCTGATGCAAAGACGACAAACCTCGTTGGTATCCGTAATGAAAACACTGGCAAGGGTCGCGTAGTGTATTCAGCATGGGGTGTTGAGCACGTCGCCGATGCCACTGCACGCAAGGTTCTCATGCAGCGCATTCTGGATTACTTGATGCCAGCCGGCGATCGTCCGTCGATCTCGCTGAACAACACGTCATTGAGCTTCGGTACGGTTGCAACAGGTTCGACGAAGGATCAGTCATTCACGATCACCAACACTGGCAAGGCCAACCTCGAGATCTCGGCTATGACCCTCACAGGCACCGATGCATCGATGTTCTCGGTAACGGCTGGTGGTGTTGATGGTTCCAACGTTGTTATCGCACCAAATGGTAGCCGCACGGTTACAGTTCGCTTTGCTCCAACAATGGCCAAGAATGCTACTGCGGCACTGTCCATCACGAACAACGATGCTCAGGCAATCGTGCAGCTTCGTGGTACGGCTTCGACCAGCTCGGTTGAAACAGACGTTGTTAGCGAAACTGGTGCCATCGGCATGACGCTTGTCGGTGCCAACCCTGTCAGCTCAGCATCTTCGATCCGCGTTCGTGCAAACGGCGACGTTCGCATGACGGTTGTGAACGCTGCTGGCCAGGAAGTTGCTACGCTGTTCAACGGTATGGTCAACGGCACGGAAGTCGTGAACATCAATGCTTCGATGCTCACATCAGGCGCATACACGGTGGTTGCCAGCAATGGTAGCGATCGCGCTGTGATGTCAGTCGTGGTGGCTCGCTAAGCCCCCTTCAAGCGGAATCAACAACGGCCGTTCAGCGAGAGCTGGACGGCCGTTTTCTTTTAGAAGAGCGTAAAGATGACGTCTATTGTCTCTGATATCGGTACTTGCCGCTTCCAATCAGGCCGCTGCGTAGGCGAAAGTCCCCAAAGCCCGACGTGTCCTCGAAGGTAAACGTCACGTTAGGATAGATCCAACGGACGATGCGTGACATACCGTTTGGACTCATACCGCGGTCTATCGTGTAGGGCTCTCCGTAGATGATGAAGACGCGCCCCATATCAGTGAGCCAACCCTCGTTGTAGGATTTGAACCGCTTGTTCGCCTCGTCGATCCGCCCATAGTATTCGTCGAAGGCCTCGTTCTTCAGTGTACCGGGCGTTGGGTCGAGATCTCTCCAGAAGTCTTCGAAGAGTGACAGTGCTTCACCCTCCGAGGGGGCATTCATGATGGCATCGATCTGGTCCTGATCTGCCACGTACATGAGCTGTCGGGTTGCTTTCTTGAGATCTGCTACGACATCGGCAGCCATTGAGCGTGGAACGATGTACTGACGCTCCGCTCGGGCCTCGACGATCGATGTGTCTGTAAGACCATCATCCGAAACCGGATGCGCTGTAATCCTGAGCGAATACGTGCCAGGAAGTAATCGGTGCCCGAGATGCAATGGGAAGAAGCTCTGAGTAGCTACGCGTTCACACCGGACGATATCGCTCTCACCAGACGAAGCTTGTCGTCCGTCGCTGCGCGTCAGATTCCACCGATACCGAAGAGAGCGTGGCTGTCCGCTCAGATAGGCCTCAAGGAACACAAATAGCTGTACATCATGCGACCAGACAATATCGCCCACAAATGGCGTTATGGCGTAACGATTACCACGTTGTTCGATCTGACTCACATACATCGGTGAGCTTAGTTCCACTGAAGCGCTATTAAACTCATGAATACGAAAGGTCCGCGAGCCGGCGTGGTCCCTTCTCCCAAACGCATCGGAAACAACCGTCTCCAACGTGTACGAGCCCGGGCGGAGATCAAACCGACGGAGGCTGTTGTCAGACTTGCCCGTCGTGCCGCGTGACACCGCATACGATTGCTCGGTAATGCTGCGCTTGTACGTCGTATCAACGATACGGTTGCCAAGTGAATCTCGGATCGTCATCGAGACTGAATACTCGGCAAGCATGCGATCGCTGTTTGCCGTAAAAGTCAGAAGCTGATAGGGAACAGCCACGTACACATCACACCGTGCCGGTGCGGCTATCGTCGTACCTCGCAGGACGATCACATCGGTCAGGACGCGAGGACTTGCCACATCAGGAAGATCCTGCGCATGGCAAGGGGCTCCTGCGAGCGCACCCGAAGCAATGAGAACGATTGCCGATGATGGCTTCATGGCGCTCATACACGAATATGCCAGTGTTCGAGTGCCTCACGCTCGAGGCGATCTCGGTCATCGGGATGAGCAATAGCAATCAGTGCTTTCGCCCGCTCACGAATGGTGCGTCCGTGCAGATGAGCTATGCCGTATTCGGTGACAATGCTGTGCACGTGGGCGCGTGTTGACACGACGCCGGCACCCGGCTTCAGAAGCGAGGTGATGCGCCCAATTCCGGAGGTCGTCCGTGACGGCAGGGCAATGATGGGCCTGCCGCCGACCGACCTCGCTGCGCCGCGCATGAAGTCCACCTGGCCCCCTACACCGGAATAGGGAATAGGACCAATGGAATCCGCACAGACCTGACCGGTAAGGTCAACTTCGATGGCGCTGTTGATCGCTGTGACCTTGGGGTTGCGCTGGATGGTTGCCGGATTGTTCACATAGGCCACATCGAGCATCGCAATCATCGGATTGTCGTCGATAAAGTCATACAGTTTACGAGTACCCATCACGAAGGTCGCGACGATTTTCCCGGGGTGTACCTCTTTTTGGCGTCCGGTTACAACGCCGCTCTCGATCAGTGGTAGCAATCCATCACTGAACATCTCCGTATGGATCCCCAGGTCTTTGTGTCCACCAAGGTGATGCAGCACAGCATCGGGAATCGCACCGATGCCCATCTGCAGCGTAGCCCCGTCTTCAACCAGTGTGGCTACATGCTCACCGATTCGTCGCTCTACATCCCCGAGTGCAGGAGGCTGTACCTCAAAGATGGGCTCGTCAACTTCGACCATATAGGTGATGCTGTCGCGGTGCACAAGCGCGTCACCGTGCGTGCGCGGCATCCGGGGATTGATCTGTGCAATCACGATCCGTGCCGAGTGCAGAGCCTCGTGGGCGGCTTCCACGGTTACGCCAAGTGAGCAGAAGCCATGCCGGTCAGGGGGCGACACATTGATCAGCGCTACGTCGATCGACAGAATCCCCGAACGGAATAGTTGTGGGATCTCGGAGAGAAACACGGGCGTGAAGTCGGCCCTGCCTTCGCGGATGGCCGGACGCATGTTCCCACCAATGAAGAGACAGTTCGCACGGAAACTCTCAGCGTATCGTGGCTCTGCATATGGGGCAGGCCCTTCGGTGTGCATGTGGACGATCTCCACATCGCGCAGACGTGGCGCCTGACGCACCAGTTCGTGGATCAGCGTCTGCGGTGCAGCAGCCACAGAATGCAGGTAAAGGCGGTGTCCCGACTGAACTGCTGAGATGGCTTCTTCGGCGCTGACAATGCGACCCACAATACCTCCACGTGAACGATAAACCACAAACATACTGTTTGGTATTTTTGCCGACGCAAAAGGGGAACCCATGGAAACGCAGAACATCATCTTCATCGTCGTCCTGCTCTCGGCAGCAGCAATCTTCTCGCGCAACGCATCACGCCTGATCGCGTGGCTCCGCGTTGGTAAGCCAGATAACCGGTTTGACCGGATCGGTGAGCGTATCAAGACGACGCTTGTTGTCGGGTTCGGTCAAAGCAAGATCCTGCGCGATAAAGTTGCCGGCCCTATCCATGCCGGGATCTTCTGGGGCTTTCTCGTGCTTCTCTTCTCAGCCGCCGAAATGGTCCTCGAGGGTCTGCACGACGGATGGTCATTCAACTTCCTCGGTCCAGTCTACTCGGTCATCACGATCCTTACGGACATCTTCTGCCTGCTGATCATCGTCGGCACGATGATGTCGCTCTGGCGCCGCTATGTCACCAAGGTCAAGCGCCTTCAGGTGGAAGCCGAAAAGGTCGAAGCCGGCATGATACTGCTGACGATCTTCGGTATCGTATCGGCTCTGCTGGTGCAGAACTCCCTGCGTGGCCCTGTGCATGGAGCAGACTTCTCCTGGGCGGTGCGTCCGGTGGCGCATCCTCTTGGTAAGGGGCTTGCCGCCATTCTGGGTGATGCGGCGCCAATCGCCTTCCACGTGGCCTTCTGGATGCACGCACTGCTGATCCTAGCCTTTATGAACTACCTGCCATTTTCAAAGCACCTGCATGTTCTGACGTCCATACCGAACGTGTTCCTCGGCCCCCTTCAGCCAACGAATGCCATGGCGCCGATCAACTTCGAAGAAGAAGGCGTGGAGAAGTTCGGTGTGGTCGACATTGAAGATCTCTCGTGGAAGTCTCTGCTCGATGGATACACCTGTACGCATTGCGGACGCTGCACGAGCGTATGTCCGGCTAATCAGACAGGTAAGGTGCTCGACCCACGTGGCATCATCGTGGCCATTCACGATCGGACCATGGACAAGGCACCGCTTATTCTGAAGCAGCAGCAAGGGGGCGAACTCACTGCCGAAGAGCAGACCGTATGGGACAAGAAGCTCATTGGTGACTATGTGTCGCCTGATGCGCTTTGGGCCTGCACAACATGCGGTGCCTGTATGCAGGAATGTCCGGTGAACATCGAACACGTACCAGCCATCGTCGGTATGCGCCGCTCGATGGTGATGATGGAATCGCAGTTCAATGATGAGTCGGCTCTGCTGCCCGACATCTACGGCAACATGGAAACCAACGCCGTACCATGGGGCGGTTTTGGCCAGGCTGACCGAGCCAACTGGGCTGATGGCATGGGCATCAAGACTGCTGCCGAAGATGCCTCAATGGAAGTTCTGTTCTGGGTCGGCTGCGCCGGCTCCTACGACGAGCGCGCAAAGAAGACCACGAAGGCCTTTGCCGAACTCATGCAGATTGCCGGGGTGGACTTCCGCATCCTTGGGACGGAAGAGAACTGCACGGGCGATGTGGCGCGTCGCACTGGTAACGAATACCTGGCCGAGATGCTCACGAAGACCAATGTGGAGACCTTCCAGCGATACAACGTGCAGAAGATCGTAGCTACGTGTCCGCACTGCTTCAATAGTTTGAAGAATGAGTATCCGCAGTATGGATTCAATGCCGAGATCACTCACCATACGCAGTTCATCAAGGAGCTCATCGACTCCGGACGCCTCCAGGTGGACCGCACGAAGCTCTCCAAGGAGACCATCACGTATCACGACTCGTGCTACCTTGGTCGTTACAACAGTGAATACGAAGCACCTCGTTCGACCCTCGAGAACGTACCCGGCCTTACCATCCTCGAGCCAGCCCGCGCCAAAGATCGCGGCCTGTGCTGCGGCGCAGGCGGCGGCCGCATGTTCATGGAAGAACACGTGGGTGACCGTGTGAACATCGTCCGCACAAACGAGCTACTGGAAACCGGCGCATCAACAATCGCCGTGAACTGCCCCTTCTGCACCACCATGATCACCGACGGCGTAAAAGCCGCAGACAAGGTCGACAGCGTAACGGTGAAGGATGTGAGTGAGATTGTACTTGAGGCGGTCCGGTAGGCTCAAACCACCCTCGTGCTCATCGCAAACTGCTTTGCGAGCTGCTCGGTTAGAGTGATACGGTTAAAGCCGTCCACAACAGAGGTGTTTGCTGCCGGCAGGGAGCCGCGCTTGAAATGCTCATACATCTCGATGATGCTTGTGGCAATAGCCTCGACGTCCTTCGGATCAGTGATCCATGAAGCCCCGTAGCGTTCGGCATCTTTGCGAAGTGCTCCGTCAGGAACGCTAACGAGAAGGGGCTTACGAGTGCCGAAATACTCGTAAAGTTTAGCACTGGAGATCGTATCGGCATTGCGTGTGTTGCCCACCATCATCCAGAGGGCATCGCTCTCAAGCAACATGCCAACGGCATCGCGATGCGGACAATATCCGTGATCCGTAATGATGTCGGCAATGCCCATGCGCTGGGCGGCCTTTCGGTACTCGTCGCGCAGAAGACCAACAAAATGTAGGTCGAGCGGAATGTCCGGCCGCTGTGAGCGCACGCGCTTGACTGCCTTGAAGAAGGGGATCGGCGTGACGATATCGTAGAAGATGCCGGAGTAGGTCAGACGGAACTTCCCGTCATTGCGGCGCTGACGTTCATGACCGGCAAGATCAGCTGGATCGTAACCGTGCGGGATGATCACGACTTCTTCTGACGTCAGGAAGTCGTGACGTCTGATGAGGTGCTCTTTAATGCGACGGTTGGTGACGGTGACGCGCGAGGCAACGCGCAGAACATCGCGCTCGAGCTGCTGATGCTTGTGTGAGTGCCAGAACGTCGGGTAAAAGTGAAACTGGTTGCCGAACCACAGATCGCGATAGTCAACAACGAGCGGAATGCCGGTCTCGTTACTCAGTGTTGCTGCAGCCGTCATTGTTGAAAACGGTGGACCGCTGACAAAGATCACGTCAAACTCGTGCTGCTGCACAAGTTCCCGGCCTAATGCCAATGCCTGTTTCGACCACGCCTTCTTGTTATCGGGCACGTAGAACGTGTCGCTGGCCTTTCGCAGAATCTTCCGGAAGAATTCGCGCGGCATGGCCACGGTGCCTTTGTCCTTAAGCTTCGCGTTAATGTCAGCCCCCTGCGTGCGATGGATCACCACGTCACGCCCGTCGAGTTCTTCGAGCAGGGAAGGGTCATGCGCGTAGTACGCCACCGGTCCGGTAGTTATCACATGGGGCTGCCAACCAAAGTCCGGCAGATATTTCATGAACTTGGTCACACGCTGCACGCCACTTAGACCCATCGGAGGGAAGTAGTAGGCAAAGACCAAAGCTGAAAGTTGTCGCATTGATTGACTCAGACGATCACCAGTTCACGGGGAGCGGTCGTCAGGATCTTTGGACCCTTTGGCGTGATCACCACATCGTCCTCGATGCGCATACCGAACTTACCCGGCAGGTAGATGCCCGGCTCGATCGTCACAACGCAGTTTGTGGGAAGGGGCTCCTTGGTGTTCATGTGCGATACACGAGGGTTCTCATGGACCTCATAGCCAAGGCCATGTCCTAGTGAATGACGGAAGTAGTCGCCGTAGCCGGCCTCGGCAATCACAGAGCGTGCGGCATTGTCGAGGTCTGAAGAGATGACGCCGGTAACAGCAGCGTCAAGCGCCGACATGTGGGCCGAATACAGCACCGCAAACACGTCCATGATCTTCTTTGATGGTGTGCCCACGCAGAACGTGCGGGTCATGTCGCTGTAGAGTCCGTCAACACAGCACCCAAAGTCCACCGTGATCACATCGCCCGACTTGATCTTTGCCGTGCTTGCTCGGCCATGGGGCATAGCAGAGCGTGCCCCGGCAACCACAATGATGTCGAAGGCATCTTTTTCGGAGCCCATCTGGCGGGTTGTCGTGGCAAGGAATGTGGCGATGTCGCGCTCGGTCATTCCTGGAGCAACCATGCCGAGCATCTTCTCGTACGCACGACTAGTGATGTCGGCGGCCTTACTAATGCCGGCAATCTCACCCGAGCTCTTTGGCAGAAGCAGCGAGTCGATAAGACCCGCCAGTGGGGTAAGGGTGGACCCCTTCAGGTGCTTCTTCATGTGTAGGAAGCCGGCGTGAGTGTGACGTCCGGGATCGAAGCCGACCACTTTCATTGATGCAGTTGCGCCGCTGCGAGCGAGTGCACCCCAGGCGTCGCGATCGATCATGACCTCGAGCCCCTTGTGCTGAATGAGTTCCTTTTGAACCTGTACTTCGTAGAGATCATTCGTAACGAAGTAGAGCTTCTTCTTCGTTATCACCACGGTTGCATAGGAGCCGGAAAAGCCCGTGATGTAGCGGATGCTTGGCAGGTGCGCGATGACGTAGGAGTCGAGCTTGTGAGCCGAGAGTGCCTGACGGATCGAGGCAAGACGCTGTTCGGCAACGGCACGTTGGGATGAGCTGGCCATAGATTATCGGGTATAGTAGTTCGGAGATTCTTTGGTGATGATCACATCATGCGGATGCGATTCGCGCAGTCCGGCAGCCGTCATGCGCACGAACCGCGCATCGGACTTCATCTGCTCGAGGTTACTGCAGCCGCAATAGCCCATTGCAGCACGCAGTCCGCCAACGAGCTGATAGACCGTGTCGGCAACCGGACCCTTGTATGGGACGCGGCCTTCGATACCTTCGGGAACGAGCTTTGCAATCTCATCTTCAACATCCTGGAAGTAGCGATCGGCCGAGCCCTGACCCATTGCACCGAGCGATCCCATGCCGCGGTAGGTTTTGTAGGCGCGGCCCTCGAGCAGGATCTTCTCGCCGGGGGATTCTTCGTGTCCGGCCAGCATGCCCCCTACCATTACCGTATCAGCTCCGGCAGCGATGGCCTTTGCAACATCGCCCGTCTGCTTGATACCACCGTCGGCGATAACCGGCACGCCGTGACGTGAAGCAACCTCGGAAACGCCCATGATGGCGGTGATCTGGGGAACGCCAACGCCTGCCACAACACGTGTGGTGCAGATCGATCCTGGACCGATTCCAACCTTCACGCCGTCAGCACCGGCATCAATGAGCGCCTCGGCGGCCTCGCCCGTACCGATGTTGCCGGCAATAACGTTCAAGCTGGTATAGCGACTCTTGATGGCGCTGACCATCGTAATGACGCCTTTGGTATGGCCATGGGCTGTGTCGACAACGACCACATCAACACCTGCATCGACCAGTGCTGCAACGCGATCGAGCGTATCGGCTGCGATGCCAACACCGGCACCGACGCGAAGTCGGCCCTGATCATCTTTCGCTGCACTTGGGTGCTTCTGCTTCTTGGAGATGTCTTTCACCGTCATCAGCCCGACCAGTATACCTGAGGTATCTACGATGGGGAGCTTCTCAATGCGGTGTTCGTGCAGAACCTGCTCAGCATCCTCAAGTGTAGTGCCAACGGCCGCAGTGATCAGACCTTCGCTTGTCATGATCTGCTCGATGGCATCGTCAGCATTGCGGGCGAATCGCAGGTCGCGATTCGTGACAATGCCGACAAGTTTGTTGTTCTCATCGACTACGGGGAAACCCGACACGCGGTAGCGCGACATCAGCTCACGGGCATCGCGTACAGTGTTCGTGCGACGCATCGTGATCGGCTTTCGGATCATGCCACTCTCGGAGCGCTTGACGCGGTCGACCTCTTCGGCCTGACGTTCGATGGACATGTTCTTGTGGATGATGCCCATGCCCCCTTCGCGCGCGATCGCAATCGACATCGCAGACTCGGTCACCGTGTCCATTGCGGCACTGATGATCGGGATTCGCAGGGTGATGCCGCGCGTGAGCTTTGCGCTGGTGTTAGCGTCGCGGGGGAGGGTCTCGGAATACCGAGGAACCAGCAGGACATCATCGAATGTGATGCCTTCGGAGAGGATTTTTTCGGTTGGCATGGGCAAAAATACGGCGAAGCGCCCTTACCACTGAAAACAAAAAAGGGGCTGTGCATAACGCACGCCCCTTCACGGATAATTCGTGTTCTTCTCAGACGCCGATCAGGCACCTTCGCGATGCGCGCGCGCTGCACGTGCACGTGTGGCGGCCCAGGTGGCAACGTCCCGCGCTGCAGAGCGAGCGCTATGATCAGACCCTGTACTCGAGGCTGCGTGCGCTTCGTCGTACTCTGCTTCGGCCTTGGCCAGATCGATGTCAGATGCCGGAACGAGTTCCTGAACAATGATATTGACGTTGTTCTTCAGAACCTCCACAAAGCCTTCGCGAGCTGCGAAGACAAGGTGATGGTTGTTCTCATCCTCAATCTTGATCATGCCCGGTTCGAGCGAGGAGATGATAGGGGCGTGATTGAACAGAACCTGAAACGGACTCTGCGCACCTGGCAAGCTTACAGCAAGCCCCTTACCTTCAAAGGCGGTTTCCCGAGGCGTCACGATGCTGATATTGAGAGTGCGGTCTGCCATGGGTTAGCTCTGCGACTTCTTGTGAGCTTCGAGTACTTCGTCAAGCGTGCCCTTGTAGCTGAAGAACGCTTCCGGCACTTCGTCAACATCGCCATCGAGGATGGCCTTGAAGCCGGAGATCGTGTCGCTGATCTTGACGTAGCGTCCAGGGAAGCCCGTAAACTGCTCGGCAACGTGGAATGGCTGAGAGAAGAAGCGCTGAATCTTGCGGGCGCGGTAGACGGTAAGCTTGTCTTCGTCGGACAGTTCGTCCATACCAAGGATCGAGATGATGTCCTGCAGGTCCTTGTAGGTCTGGAGGATCTTCTTCACGCGTGATGCCGTGGTGTAGTGTTCGTTACCAATAACCAGTGGATCAAGGATCCGTGATGTTGAGTCGAGTGGATCCACAGCAGGGTAGATACCGAGCTCGGCGATCTGACGGCTCAGAACAGTCGTAGCGTCAAGGTGAGAGAACGTATTTGCCGGAGCAGGGTCCGTCAAGTCGTCAGCCGGAACGTAAACGGCCTGGACCGATGTGATCGATCCACGGTCTGTCGAAGCAATTCGCTCCTGAAGGGCACCCATCTCCGTGGCCAGCGTTGGCTGGTATCCCACGGCTGACGGCATGCGACCGAGAAGCGCTGATACTTCCGAGCCGGCCTGCGTAAAGCGGAAGATGTTGTCGACGAACAAGAGAACGTCGCGGCCTTCTTCATCGCGGAAGTACTCGGCCATCGTCAGAGCTGTAAGAGCAACACGAGCACGGGCGCCCGGTGGCTCGTTCATCTGTCCGAACACGAGAGCTGTCTTGTCGATAACGCCCGACTCCGTCATTTCGAGATAAAGGTCATTGCCTTCGCGGGTACGCTCACCAACGCCGGCAAACACCGAATAACCACCGTGCTGCTTAGCGATGTTGTGGATGAGCTCCTGGATGATAACCGTCTTGCCCACGCCGGCGCCACCGAAGAGACCCGTCTTGCCACCCTTGGTGAACGGCTCGATGAGGTCGATGACCTTGATGCCTGTTTCGAACATCTCCTTTTGTGTGGAGAGACTCGAGAACGCCGGTGACGGGCGGTGGATGGACCAGCGCTTGTCACTCGAGATCGGGGCCTTCTTATCAATACCTTCGCCGACCACGTTGATCAGACGTCCCAGAACTGCCGGCCCAACAGGAACCGAGATAGGGGCGCCGGTATCAACGGCTTCCATGCCGCGCACCAGACCGTCTGTTGAATCAATGGCGATGGCACGCACGCGGTCCTCGCCAAGGTGCTGCTGCACTTCGCAGACAAGCGTCTCCTTTGCGCCGGATTCGATCGAGGTGCGTTCGACCGTAATGGCATTCAAAACGGCGGGAATGTGACCATCGGTGAATTCCACGTCGATGACGGGGCCAATGACCTGTACGATGCGTCCCTTGTTCATGGTGTTCTCTGAGTGTACGGACGGTTAAAAAGCATTGATGCCAAACATGGCGAGGCGAAAATAGGGAAGTCATGCCATCGTCCACACGCGCCGATGTGGTATTTTTGACAGCTTTTTCCACACGTAAGTGCCACTACCTTTTTCGCCCCATGTCCTACATCCTATCCGCCACTCGCACTCCCATCGGTTCTCTGCTGGGCTCTCTCAGTGATTTCTCCGCACCTCAGCTGGGCGCTGCAGCCATTTCAGCTGCCGTTGAGCGGGCCGGCGTTGCCGGTGATTCGATCAACGAGGTGATCATGGGCAACGTGCTGGCAGGAGGCGTCGGTCAAGCCCCTGCACGTCAGGCAACGATCTTTGCCGGACTTCCGAAGTCGGTGCAGGCGATGACGATAAACAAGGTCTGCGGGTCGGGCCTGAAGGCGGTAATGCTTGCTGAACAAGCGATCCGCTGTGGCGACGCCGAGATCGTCGTAGCCGGAGGACAGGAGTCGATGACCAATGCGCCCCATGCCATGCTTGACTCCCGCAAGGGCGTCAAGTTTGGCAACGCCCGCATGGTTGACCTCATGCAGTGGGACGGTCTGTGGGACGTCTACAACCAGGTCCCGATGGGCGATGCTGCGGAGCTCTGTGCCAGCGAATGTTCCATCAGCCGCGAAGCTCAGGATGAGTATGCCATCGAGAGCTACAAGCGTGCGCAGCATGCCCAGGCACAGGGGTGGTTTGCCGATGAGATCACGCCGATCATAGTCAAGGGGCGAAAGGGCGACGTCACGATCGACACCGATGAAGAGCCGACAAAGGTCAACTTCGAGAAGCTCACGACGCTGAAGCCGGTGTTCAAGAAGGACGGCACGGTCACGGCAGCAAACGCGTCAACGATCAACGACGGCGCAGCGGCCCTGGTGATCGCCTCTGAAGCTGCTGTGAAGGCACACAATGCAAAGCCCCTTGCCCGCATCGTTGCCCAGGGATCGTTTGCGCAGGATCCGCTGTGGTTCACCACATCTCCAGTTGAAGCGATTCGTCGAGTGGTTGCCAAGGCTGGTCTGACGCTAGCGGAAATCGACCTTTTCGAGATCAACGAAGCATTCTCGGTTGTTGCCCTCGCTGCGAAGAATCAGCTCGAGATCCCGCATGAGAAGATGAACGTACATGGCGGCGCCGTTGCTTTGGGGCATCCAATCGGTGCATCGGGGGCGCGCGTATTGACAACGCTGATCTATGCCCTCAAGCGCCACAATAAGAAGTACGGCCTGGCCACACTCTGCATCGGCGGCGGCGAAGCCAGCGCCGTTGTTATCGAGAATCTTGCGTAACCTTCCCCACCTTCTCACGAAAACCACACCAAATAGGAAGTACTGAACATCATGGACATGCGCACAGTTACGCTCATTCAAGGCGATGGAATCGGCCCGGAAATCTGTCAAAGCGTTATCGACATCTTCGCTGCAGCCAAGGTACCCGTGCAATGGGAAATGGCCATTGCCGGACTCGAGGCCATTGAGAAGTTTGGCAACGGTGTGCCGCCGGAAACGCTTGCAAGTATCAAGCGCAATCAGGTTGCACTCAAGGGCCCAACGACTACGCCGATTGCCGGTGGACACAAGAGCGTGAACGTGACGATCCGCAAGGCACTTGAGTTGTATGCGAACGTGCGTCTTGCCAAGTCCATGCCCGCCGTGGAAACGCGCTTCCAGAACGTCGATGTGCTTATCGTCCGCGAGAACATCGAAGACACCTATGCCGGAATTGAGCACATGCAGACGCCGAACGTGGCTCAGTGCCTGAAGCTCATCACGCGCCAGGGTTCGATGGCTGCCATTCGGTATGCGTTCGAAGAAGCGCGCAAACTTGGACGTAAAAAAGTTACCTGCGTGCACAAGGCGAACATTCACAAGATCAGCGATGGCCTGTTTCTGAACGTCTTCCGCGAAGTCGCCGCAGAGTATCCAGACATCGAGGCTAATGACATCATCGTCGACAACTGCTGTATGCAGCTCGTGTCACGTCCGGAGCAGTTCGATGTGCTGGTGCTGCCGAACCTCTACGGCGACATCGTCAGCGACCTGTGTGCCGGTATAGTTGGTGGACTTGGTGTAGCTCCTGGTGGAAACATCGGTCGTGACTGTGCCGTATTCGAAGCTGTTCACGGTTCTGCACCTGATATCACCGGTAAGGGGCTTGCAAATCCAACAGCACTGCTGCTGTCCAGTGTACAGATGCTCCAGTACATGGGACTCATCGGTCACGCAGCAGCCATCCAGAACGCTCTCGAATCTACACTGGCTGACGGCGTCAAGACCCGTGACCTCGGCGGCACGGCATCGACATCAGAGTTCACCGCAGGTGTCATTGCCCGACTCAATCTCGAGGGGGCGGAGGGTAATGTTGCACCGGCACAAAATGCCGGCGCAAAAGAGCCAACGCTCATCGACGAGTCATGGGAACTCGTGGGTGCCGATGTCTTTGTTGAGAACCGTGGTCTACCAGAAATGCCGGAGAAGATCGGACCGTTTACTCTGCGCCTGATCTCGAATCGGGGTACCAAGGTATGGCCTGGTCCGATGCCCGATATTCTCCTGGTTGACCATTTCCGCAACAGATACGTTGCCGACTCGTCTGTGACACGCAATGACGTGCTGTCGCTCCTGCAGGAGCTTACGGCAATCGGTAAGCACTGGTGCCACGTTGAGCTCCTGAATCAGGTTGCCGGCGAAGCGCGGTACTCAAAAGCACAGGGTGAATGATCGATAACCGACCAGAGACCGATGAAACAGTAACTGCATCTCCATCGCGATGGAAGCGGGTATTGTGGGCCATCGCTCGGGTCGGCTACTATGCCGTTTCGTCGGCTGTAATCCTGGCTACGCTCA
>JBJTEQ010000164.1:0-6017 GCA_046092945.1 Kapaibacterium sp. (SeqCode) | reverse complement strand
ATATGACATAATCTGTCATAGTTGTGGAGTCGGTAGAGACGGCCACCTCGAATCGCTCAAATCCCCTGTGATCGGATTGTCTCTGGGCAGTTCCGGCACATCCGAAAATGAATGAACTCAGTATGGCCGCAAGGGCAAAATGTTTTGTCATTGGTTTCTGACTACAGTAGATGACATCAAAAATCACACATGCCATGCATCACTCTGCTACCAAAGATGTCTCGTATCAGGCCACGGCAAAGTAGACCTTAAGTGCGAATCATGCTACAGCGAGCTCGATGATCTGACTGAGCCGTCGAGCCGCTGTCTTGGCAGCAAGGATGACCTCGTCATGTGTGGTTGTGGTGGAGGCGGTGTGAGAGTGGACGTTTGTCACTAGTGAGACGACGATACATTCAAGGCCAAGATTGTGCGCCCTGCGGGCTTCGATCGCCGTGGACATTCCAACGATGTCAGCTCCGATTGCCCTCAACATCCGGACCTCTGCTCGAGTTTCGTAGCTGGGTCCGAGCACCTGAACGTACGTTCCACCACGAACGGCGATTCCGTGATCCAGACATCGCTGCACAAGGCGTTCGCGTGAGTTCTGGGAAGGGGATTGGGGAAATGCTCCAAGCTCGGTGTGGTGTCCTGCAGAAAGGGTAAGATCCAGCAAATCAGTGGGTATGACCACGTCTCCCACTGCAAACGTGTTGTTGAGAGCACCCACGGCATTCATCAGTACTACCTGTCGGCATCCAAGGCCGTGTGCAATGTCAACCAGGATCTGACAGTCAGAAGTGGTCAAACCTTCATAGAGGTGAAAACGCCCGGCGCACAGCAGGTGGTTTTTCCCGTTGATGGTAAACCGGCGAAACTCATGCGCATGGCCGGCAACAGAGCCAGCAGGCATGCCGGGAACCGCAGAATAGGGAGCCGAGTCTTCGACGAGTCCAGTGATGGGCTCAAAGGAGAAGCCGGAACCGGTCACCACGACCGTATCGAACTGCTGACACCATCGCTGACGAAGACTTTGAATGGCCAAGTGCGATGAGCTGGCTGTGCTGGTACCTACTCGCATGCTGGGCAGCAAGATACGGCCGACGGTCACATCGGCGCACCGGCATTACCTTATCTTTGCCTTCCATTAACCAAAGCGACAGGGCCAAGAATGATTCGTAGTATGACGGGGTTTGGCAGGACCGACGCCATGATTCTGGACGTGCCGAGCACGATAGAGGTCCGTTGTGTAAACGGTCGATACCTTGAGGTCTCAACCAAGGTCCCCCGTGAATGGTCGGACAAGGAGACGCTCATCCGTGAGCTCGTCCGTGGACACGTTACAAGGGGCTCGATCACCGTGACGATCCGTCGTGACGAGAAGTCGAACAGCCGCACGGCAAAGGCGAACGTCGAGATCGCCGCCTCGTATCTGGCTGCCTTGCGTCAGATCCAGGAAGAGCTTCACCTACCCGGCACGATCTCCATCGAGCACATGGTGAATCTTCCGGATGTTTTCTCGCCCCCTGAAGCAGCTGCAGATGACGATAAGCTATGGGCTGACCTCGGCAGTGGTTTGACGCGCGCCCTCGAGGCACTAACAGCAATGCGGGACAGGGAAGGGGCTGAGCTTTCGCGTGATCTGCGCGAGCGTCTTGCAGTGATCGAGCGTGGCTTGGAGTCGATCGAAGCAACAGCTTCTGAGCGTGTTGCAATTGAACGCGTGCGTCTGCGCGAGCGTGTTGCCCAGATCATGGGTGAAGCCGGTATTGATGAGCAGCGTCTTGCGCTGGAAATCGTACTTCTGTCGGAGAAGCTTGACGTAACCGAGGAATGTGTCCGGCTACGCAGCCATATCAAGCATATGCGTCAGTACATGGACTCTCCGGAGCATGCTGGACGTAAACTCAACTTCCTGCTCCAGGAGATGAATCGCGAGGTCAACACGATCGGCTCGAAGTCCAATCATGCTGGGGTGGCGGTGATCGTTGTCGGAATGAAAGAAGAACTCGAACGCATGCGTGAGCAGGTGCAGAATGTCGAGTAGGAAGCATCTCATTGTGCTGAGTGCCCCCTCGGGTGCGGGCAAGACCACCGTTGCTCGGCATCTGCTGGCAACCTTTCCACAGCTGCGGTTCAGTGTCAGTGCTACTACACGTCAGCAGCGTCCGGGCGAGCAGCATGGCAAGGATTATTACTACCTACTGCGTGATGAATTCCGTCGGGCTATAGAGAGTGGTGACCTCATCGAATACGAGGAGATCTTCGGTAACTATTATGGGACTCTGCGAAGCGTCGTCAGCGAGGCAGTTGGACGTGGTGAGTTTCTGATCTTCGATGTGGACGTCAAGGGGGCACTGTCCCTGCGTCGGGCATTCCCAGATGACACCCTGCTGATCTTCGTTGCGCCCCCTTCACTCGGGGCCCTTGAAGAACGTTTAACATCGCGACATACCGAGACGGCAGAGCAGATCGCCACGCGCCTGGCCCGGGCAGAAATGGAGATGGCCCATCAGGACATGTTCGACGTGATACTGGTCAATAGCGATCTCGAGCAGACCCTCGAGCGAGCCGAGACCCTCGTTCGCGACCATGTCGAAGGTTCTCCACATCAACCGTCGCTCTTCACAGAGCCGTAGTAACGTCGTAAGTTTGCCGCCTATGAAGAAGTCTATCAAGGCCAAAACGGTCGCTTTACCAGTCGGTTTGTCACCCCAGGATGTGCTCCGAGATTACCGCATTGCGGTTGTGAGCCGTCAGGCATCGCTGCTTGGGCGGAAAGAAGTTCTTACCGGCAAAGCCAAGTTCGGAATCTTTGGTGACGGCAAGGAAGTAGCCCAGCTGGCCATGGCACGGGCCGCCCGGCCAGGCGACTGGCGCAGTGGGTATTACCGTGACCAGACCTTCATGTTTGCCATCGGTGAGAGTGACGTGCAGAAGTTCTTCGCCCAGCTGTATGCGCACACGGACATTGCCGCCGAACCGGCAAGTGCTGGACGCTCGATGAATGGGCACTTTGCCACGAGGTTTCTGAACGAAGATGGAACGTGGAGGTCTCAGACCGCCTCGGTAAACGTATCGGCTGATGTGTCTCCAACCGGGTCCCAAATGCCCCGTTTGGTCGGGCTGGCCTATGCCTCTCGCCTGTACCGCGACGTTGAGGTCCTGAAGGGGCTCTCAGAGTTCAGCCACAACGGTAACGAAGTGGCATTCGGTACTATTGGCAACGCCTCAAGTGCCGAAGGGATGTTCTGGGAAAGCGTAAATGCCATCGGTGTTCTGAAGTCGCCGGCGGTGATCTCGATCTGGGACGACGGCTACGGCATCAGCGTTCCTAACGAGTTTCAGGTCACCAAGTCGAACGTTGGGGAGCTTCTCCAGGGCTTTGCTCGCCGCGAAGGCACCCGCGACGGATACGATGTGCACGTTGTACGTGCCTGGGATTATCCGGCGCTTGTTGACGTATACAACCGAGCCACCGAGACGGCCCGACGAGAGCATGTTCCGCAGATTATTCACGTCATTGACGTAACACAGCCACAGGGTCACTCCACGAGCGGATCCCACGAGCGCTACAAGTCTGCCGAGCGTCTGGCATGGGAAGTGGAGATGGACGGCATCACCAGAATGCGTCAGTGGATCATCGATCAGGGGATCGCCACCGACACTGAGCTCTCAGCAATAGATGAAGAAGCCGTCCGCCAAGTGCTGGAATCAAAGCAGGCCGCGTGGGATGCCTATATCGCTCCGATCCGTGCGGACATTCTCGAATGCGCGCAGTTGCTGCGTCGAACAGCTGACCAGCTGGACGGAGCTTCGGCTGCTGAGGCTGCCGCAAAGGTGCGCGCATCGGCAGAAGAGCTCGAGCGAATTCGCGAGCCCTTCCGTCGCGATATCATGGCGGCAACCTACATTGCTCTCGTTGCTGCCCGTCAAGGGGCTCCAAGTGCCTCGGCTGACCTTGCTCGCTGGCGTCGTGAGTATGATGCTCGTATTCGGCCTCTGTATGCCTCACATCTAACGAGCGAGAGTGCCCATAGCCCCCTGAAGATTAATCACGTAGCGCCGGTGTACGATCCTGCCGCGTCATCCGTTAACGCTTCGGAGGTGATCCGTGCATGGTTCGACCATGCTCTGTCAACTGACCCGCGCGTTGTGATCTTCGGCGAAGACGCTGGTAAACTTGGTGACGTTAATCAGGGCACGACCGGGCTTCAGGCCGCCTATGGGGAACTGCGGGTGAGCGACACAGGCATCCGCGAATGCACCATTCTTGGTCAGGCCATTGGGCTTGCTATGCGTGGGCTTCGTCCAGTAGCAGAGATCCAGTATCTGGACTATCTGCTTTATGTACTTCAGTTGATGAGCGATGACCTGGCAACCGTACAATGGCGCACCAGAGGGGGACAAAAGGCCCCAGTGATTGTTCGCACGCGCGGGCACCGCCTCGAGGGAATATGGCACTCAGGTTCGCCGATGGCCGGGATCATTAACCTAGTGCGCGGCGTGCATGTGTGTGTGCCGCGGAACTTTGTTCAGGCCGCGGGTATGTATCAGACCCTTCTCCAGGGCGATGACCCAGGTCTCGTGGTAGAAGTGCTCAATGGATACCGCCTCAAGGAAATGATCCCGTCAAACATGGGCGCATATAGCGTCCCACTGGGCGTTCCCGAAATTGTCCGGCAGGGCGACGACATCACCATCGTCACCTACGGCGCAACCGTGCGCGTTGCCCTCGAAGCAGCTGGCATCCTTGAGCAGCTCGGAGTGCGTGCCGAGGTAATCGACGTGCAGACATTGCTTCCGTTCGATATCCACGGGGTAATCGTCGACTCCATCAAGAAGACAAACCGTCTTCTTGTGGTCGATGAAGACGTACCAGGCGGAACCACGGCGTACATGCTTCGTGAGATCCTTGAAGTTCAAGGGGGCTTCCGCTGGCTCGACTCGGCGCCTGCAACGCTTTCTGCACGTGCGCACCGTCCGGCCTACGGAACAGACGGGAACTACTGGTCAAAGCCCGAGACTGACCACATCGTCGACGCTGCCTACGAGATGATGCACGAGGCAGATCCGACGCGCTACGCGCGTTTTACGTAAAGAAATTTCAAAAGAACAAGACCACATCTCACCACAATGTCACAGAAGGCTACCACATGATCAGGAAAATGATCACAATCTTTACTCTCGTAGTTGGCTTCACCGTTGTGGCGCAAGCTGATGACAAGGCGAAGCTCATGGCTCGTGGGCAGCAGGTGTACACCGAGTACTGTAAAACCTGCCATCAGGCCAACGGACAGGGACTTGGTGCCGTTTATCCGCCGCTGGCAAAGAGCGACTATCTGAAGAGCACACCAATGCCGCAGATCATCAAAGAAGTTGTCAACGGAAAAAGCGGTAAGGTCAAGGTCAATGGCAAAGAGTACAATGGCGTTATGGCTCCACTTCCAAAGAAGTACACCGATGAGGACATCGCCTCGGTGATCACGTACGTGTACAACAGCTTTGGCAACTCAGGACCAACCGTCACGGTAGCAGACGTCAAGAAGCACAAAAAGAAATAAATCGTGCCCCCAGCACGATACGCTCTGCATGCCCCCTGAAGGTTTGTGCCTCAGGGGGCTTGCGTATTTTTGAGGCTTGTCTAACCACAGAGCCAGGTATTGGCGTATCAATGGCACGTAAAAAGGGATCACAGCTTTCAGCCGACATGCGTCGAAGTATGCTCAGGTACATGATCATGGCGCGGGAGTTCGACACGGCAATGCTGCGTCTGTACCGTCAGGGTAAGGCCTTCGGGGGCGTCTACTCTCAGCTCGGTAATGAAGCCGTCAGTGTTGGAAGCGCGCTGGCACTGGACCGTACCAAGGACGTGCTGTTTCCGATGCATCGAAACATTGGTGGACATTTCGTGTTTGGGCAGACGCTTGATCAGCTCATGCTGAATCATCTTGCCCGTGAGGGGAGTCAGATGCGAGGTACGGACGGCACCGGACACTATGCCGACCCTGCACTGCGGATCTACGGAAATGTTTCTC
>JBJTEQ010000163.1:0-4649 GCA_046092945.1 Kapaibacterium sp. (SeqCode) | reverse complement strand
TTGTATCGGGGATCGACATTGTCTTGCCGAACATGTCCCGGGCAGAATCGGTCACGGCGATGTAGTTGTCGAGAGACTTGCTCATCTTCTCAACACCGTCGGTGCCCTCAAGGATGGGCATCGTCAGGATGCACTGCGGCTCGTGACCGTAGGCCTTCATGATCTCGCGGCCAACAAGGAGGTTGAACTTCTGATCTGTTCCTCCAAGCTCAACATCGCTCTGCACTGCTACTGAATCGTAGGCCTGCGACAGGGGATAGAGAAACTCGTGAACGCTGATCGGCTCGCCCGAGCGGTATCGCTTGGTAAAGTCGTCGCGTTCGAGCAGCTGGGCAACAGTGTACTTCGCCGACAGCGTGATCACGTCCCGGAAGGACATTGCGTCGAGCCACTGAGAGTTGTACACTACCTCTGTCTTCGACATGTCAAGGATCTTGGCCGCCTGATCAACGTAGGTCTTCCCATTTTCACGGGTCTCGTCAAGCGTCAGAGCCGGCCGCGTTTTTGACTTGCCCGTCGGGTCTCCGATCATCGCCGTAAAGTCGCCGATGATGAGCACTACCGTGTGCCCGAGGTCCTGAAACTGCCGGAGCTTGTTCAGCACCACTGCATGGCCGATATGGATGTCTGGCCTGCTCGGATCCAATCCAAGCTTGGCCCGAAGGGGCTTCTCTGTTGCGATGCTGCGCTCAAGCTTTCGGACAAAGTCCTCCTGGGGCAAAAGGTCAACCACGCCCTGTGAGAGAAGCTCGAGCTGTTCGTTAAGCGGTTTCATGGTCAATTTCAATTGATTCTCGTCTGATGGATTCTCTGGATTCCTGCTTTCGCAGGAATGACGATCAGTACCCCGTACCCCGTACCCCGTACTATTCACTCGTCACTCTCTTCATCTCTCTCTTCTGCTCGCGTTCCTTTGTGGCCGCCCGTTTGTCATAGAGCTTTTTGCCGCGGACGAGTCCGAGTTCTACCTTGACGTACGGGCCCGAAAAATAGAGACTCAGCGGGACAACCGTTAGCCCCTTTTCCTCGATGCCTTCTCGAAGACGTTGCAGCTCGTGGTACTTCAGCAGAAGTTTCCGCTTGCGAAGGGGCTCATGGTTCTCGCGATGTCCAAAGTCATACGGGCTGATGTGCAAGCCAATCAGATACAACTCGTCGGTCTTGCGGTCGGAGAACATGGCGTAGGCATCAGCGAGGTTTACCTTGCCCGCTCTGAGCGACTTCACCTCTGTTCCCATCAGAGCAATGCCGGCCTCGAACCGCTGAAGGACCTCATACTCAAACAGGGCCTTGCGGTTGGTAATGATGGGTCGTATGGTTCGGTCGCTTGCCACGAATGAAAAAAGCCCCGCGTGCTGGACACGGGGCTTTCAAGTGCGGAGAGGGAGGGATTCGAACCCTCGGTAGCGGTTATTACCACTACGACGGTTTAGCAAACCGTTGCCTTCAGCCACTCGGCCACCTCTCCTTGCGAGGCGCAAATATAACAAGTTCTTTGGCAAGATGTGAGTGCCGCGAGCGCGAGCCCCATGTTCGTACTTTTGCGCCGTGAAGTCGACCTCCGAAACACCACTCATGCGGCAGTACCGCACCATTAAGCAGAAGCATGCGGACATGGTTCTGCTGTTTCGGCTTGGGGATTTTTATGAGACATTTGGCGACGATGCTGTCACCACGGCGAAGGCCTGCGGCATTACGCTGACGAAGCGTAACAACGGGGCAGCAGGGGAGATCCCTCTGGCGGGATTCCCGCATCATCAGCTCGATACGTACTTGCCAAAGCTTGTTGCTGCCGGACATCGTGTGGCGGTTTGTGAGCAACTCGAAGATCCAAAACTGGCTAAGGGGCTTGTCAAACGCGACGTGGTCGAGGTGGTAACGCCGGGAGTGGTTCTTTACGACAAGATCCTCGATGCGTCAGCCAATACGTTTCTGGCCTGTCTCGTTGCACCAGCCAAAGACAACCAGCCCTGGGGACTTGCTGTCATGGATGTCTCCACGGGATCGTTCACGGCCGGCGACGTGCCTGGGGAGAAGATATCCTCCCTATTGGATGCCTTTCGTCCGGCGGAGATCCTTGTCAGCAAAGATCAGCGGGAGCACTGGGAGCCCCTTATAAACAGACTTGGACGCACCCCGTCGGTATCGAGACTCGAACCCTGGCACTTTGACTTTGACACGGCACAGCGCACCATTCAGCAGCATTTCGATGCGGCATCGTTGAAGGGTCTTGGCATTGATTCCCAGATCCGCGGAGTGATCGCTGCCGGTGTTGCCCTTGGGTACGTTGGTGATTCGCAGCGCGGGGCATTGGGACAGATCACATCGCTGCAGACGCTTCGTTCTGATGATGTAATGGTACTCGATCCGGCAACGCGCCGAAATCTGGAGATCTCTTCGACGATGTCTGGTCAGTCCGCAAGCGGGGCCTTGGTTGGATTCATCGACAAGACTTCGACGCCCATGGGCGCGCGTCTGCTACGCTGGTGGCTTCAGACACCCCTTACCGACAAGGCTCGTATTGAACGTCGACTCAGTGTTGTTACGGGGCTTGTCGAGGAACACGACAGGCGCACCCAACTGCAGGAGTTGCTTTCCGGAGTCGGTGACATAGAGCGACTGCTCACAAAGGTTATGACTAATCGTGCAAACGCGCGAGACCTTGGAGCACTTCGCAGAGGACTTTTGCTTGTTCCAGAAGTAGTTGTGCTTGCCGATTCCATACCCTCGGAAAGTGTTCGTTCTCTGGTGGGTGGCATCGATGTGAACGCAAGAGTCTCGGAACTGCTCAGCCGGGCCCTCGTTGATGAGCCCCCTGTTGCTGTTGGTACGGGCGGAATGTTCCGGTCGGGCTTCAATGCCGAGCTCGATGACGTTGCTCAGGCGCTGGTTAACGGCAAGGACTGGATAGCACAGTATCAGCAAAGCGAGCGGGAGCGGACCGGAATTCAGACGCTGAAGATCGGATTCACATCGGTCTTCGGCTACTACATCGAAGTGTCGAATGCCAACTCCGCGCGAGTTCCTCAGGAGTATGACCGACGTCAGACGCTGGCCAATGCCGAGCGATACACAACCGTAGAACTCAAGCAGCTTGAAGAACGCATTTTGACGGCAGAGGACCGGGTACGGACGCTGGAGACGGCTCTGCTTGCTGATCTTCGTCAGCAGATCTCCGGCTTCGGTGAGTCCATTCAGCAGACGGCACAGAAGATAGCTGTTCTCGACGTCCTTGCAGGATTTGCATCGGCTGCCGTCGAATACGAATACTGTCGTCCGGAACTGCATGATGGTTCTCTGCTTGAACTTGTCGGCGCGCGGCATCCGGTGATTGAGCGTCTGCTTGGTCCCGGACAGCGATACGTTGCCAATGACGTAACCATGGACTCGGATGATCGGCAGATTCAGATCGTCACCGGACCGAACATGAGCGGTAAATCAAGTTACTTGCGTCAGGTTGGACTAACGGTGTTTCTGGCTCACATTGGTTCGTACGTGCCTTGTGCAGCGGCCAAGGTCCCTCTGACGGATCGCATTTTCACCCGAGTTGGCGCGCAGGATAACATCCTCGCCGGCGAAAGCACGTTTCTCGTGGAAATGCACGAGAGTGCCAACATCCTTCACAACGCAACGCGCCGCAGTCTCATTCTGCTGGATGAGGTAGGGCGGGGCACGGCAACCTATGACGGCATTTCGATTGCATGGGCTATTGCGCAGTACCTCCACGAGCGTGTTGGGGCAAAGACGATCTTCGCCACACACTATCACGAACTCACCGATCTGGAACAGCAGTTTGAGCGCATTCATAATGTTCATGTGGAAGTGCGCGAGGTGGAAGACGACATTCTTTTTACCCACCGCGTTGTTTCGGGCAGCAGCGATCATTCTTTCGGCATTCATGTTGCCCGTATGGCGGGAATGCCAGCCGATGTGATTGCTACCTCGCGACGAATTCTTCAGAATCTCGAACAGATGCATCAGGGTAAAGAACAGGTCCGTCCGGTCCTTGCCGATGCACCTGCTACTCATCAGCCCATGCAGGCCGCTCTGTTCACGGTCCAAGACGATGAGCTCCGTCAGCTGATCCGGGATCTGGACCTTGAGAACATGACGCCGCTACAAGCACTTCACACTCTTCACGAAATCCAAAGGCGAACGCATGAGTGATTCGGTCAAAAAGTTGTGGTCCCAACGTGACCGGGTAACGCGTGCAATCACGCTCGACGGTACGTTCAGGGCTGCGGTTATTCACAACACAACAACTACCAGAACGGCTCAGCAGAAGCATGGTCTAGATCCGATGGCCTCGCTTGTGCTGGCTCGGGCACTTACCGGAGCATCGCTCATGGCCTCGTACCTCAAGGGCGAAGAGCGGATGGTTGTCACCCTGGAAGGTGATGGACTTGTGCGTTCAGTTACGGCCGAGGCACTGCAGGTCGGAGAGGTTCGTGGTTACATCTCGCTGAACCGCAATCCCGATGAGTCGCGTGCTACGCCCCTTGGCAAGGGGCTCCTGCGTGTTCAACGTGTTCTCTACGGAGAGTACGAGCCCGTGATGGGCATCGTTGAATTGCGTCGTGGTGATGTTACGAGTGATCTCGGGTACTATCTCACGCAATCAGAGCAGGTGCCGTCGGCCTTTGTCATTG
>JBJTEQ010000162.1:0-8918 GCA_046092945.1 Kapaibacterium sp. (SeqCode) | reverse complement strand
AGGATGAAGTACGTGGGGATCCACAGCTGAGAATGCGGAAGCTCCACATCCTCGATCACCGCGCCCGTGGCAGCAAGCTTTTCGAGATAGGCCGTGTATGCACTGATGATCTCCGGAGCGCATCCATCGAGCTGCTGCAGTGGCAACGCTGCAATGCGCGGCTTTGCTGGCATCTCCGTCGGTGTCGGAACGTCGCGCGCCGAGGTCGAATCCATTGGATCAGTTCCGGCAATCACTTCGAAGACTTGCTGCATGTCGGCAACAGAGCGCGAGAATATGCCGATCTGATCGAGCGATGAGGCAAATGCCACCAGGCCATAACGCGACACACGTCCGTAGGTTGGCTTTAAGCCGTACACACCGCAGAAGGCCGCCGGCTGACGGATCGAGCCGCCGGTGTCGGAACCCAGCGCAACGTGACACATACCCGCTGCCACAGCCACGGCTGAACCACCCGAAGATCCACCTGGTACGCGATCGGCATCAAGGTTGTGTCGCACCGGACCAAAAGCAGATGTTTCATTGGACGAGCCCATGGCGAACTCATCCATGTTGGTCTTGCCGATGACGATAGCACCGGCATCGGACAGGCGCTCAACGACGGTGGCATTGTAGAGTGGCTGGAATCCCTCGAGCATTCGAGATGCGCAGGTAAGGGGCTGACCAGTCACCGAAATGTTATCCTTTACCGCAACGATCAATCCTTCGAGCGGGCGCGCCAGACCGGCAGCGTATCGCTCGTCGCTTTCGGCAGCAGCAGTGCGGGCCCCTTCATCATTCACATGCAGAAACACGTCGAGATCGGCGCGACGCTGGATGACGTCAAGGGATTCGGCACAGCGCTCGCTGGCGCTCGACGTGCCGCCGGCAAATGCTGAACGGTCGATGGAATAGCTCATGGTTGCGAAGGAGGTTCAGGGGTTTCGGATGAACCCATCAGTGAGGCATCTGGTCCGGTATCGGGTAACGGCTCGGACTCCGCTGCCGGGGTGCTCTGCGGCTGCTCGACGACATCTGCACTTTCGGACTCGCCACGTGAAACCGGCACTCCCCCGCTCGGCGGTCGGATAACAGTTGTCGGCGTCATGTCCAGCGCTTCGCGCACGGCAGCATCAGCCGAAATGTCTCGGATCTGCTGTGTGAGGTCTTCCTGGGCCGTTCGGAACTGCCGTCGCCGATTGCCCATCTGGCGGGCCAGATCGGGAAGTGCTTTGGGTCCGAACAGGAGAATGATCGCCAGGATGATGACGATGAACTCGAAGCCGCCGACATCAAACATGGTTCACCGGCGAGTTACTTGACCGGATTAGCTGGCGTTGAATCGTCGTCATCCGTTGCTGAGGATGCCTTCTTGAATTCCTTCAATCCGGATCCGAGGCCACGCATGAGCTCAGGAATCTTGCGTCCACCGAAAAGTAGCAGTAGAACAAGGACGATCAATGCGATTTCGAGGGGGCCTAACCTACCCATCGGTTTCTCCTGGAGAGATAATTCGTGAGGTTCGTCGAATGGGCAAACTTACGCCACATTGGCATTGCAGTGACGCATCAGACTCTGGAATACGGCCATTCCGTCAGCCGATCCAAGAAGGGGCTCGCAGGCCCTCTCTGGGTGCGGCATCAGCCCCATCACATTGCGGGCGGCATTGGTAATACCGGCAATGTTGGCAAGGCTGCCATTGGGGTTGGACTCATCGGTTGGCACGCCATCAGCCGTTACATACCGGAACAATACCTGGGCGTTGTCCTCAAGCCCCTTGATCACATCATCAGATGCCGTATAGCGACCTTCTCCGTGGGCAACGGGAATTCGAAGCACCTGTCCCGGTGAGCAGACATTCGAAAACGGCGTGTCGGTGTTTTCAACTCGCAGATGCACGTCCTTGCAGACAAAGCTGAGGTTGCGATTGCGAATCAAAGCACCGGGAAGGAGTCCGGACTCGCACAGGATCTGAAAGCCATTGCAAATGCCAAACACCAGTCCGCCGGCGTTGGCAAAGCCGATGACTTCTTGCATGATCGGTGAGAACCGCGCAATGGCACCCGTGCGCAGATAGTCTCCGTAGGAAAACCCGCCCGGCAGGATGATCACGTCAAGTCCCGGCGGCAATGATGTGTCCTTGTGCCACAGTGCATGGACCGTTGCGCCGGCTAGGGCTGCGCCGTAGCGGGCATCAGCGTCGCAGTTCGAGCCTGGAAAGGTGACAACGCCAACGTTCATTCTACCCCCACAGCGGCTTGTTCGTGCAGGGTGAACTGATAGTCTTCCATCACAGGATTGGTCAGCAGCTTATCGCAGGCTTCCCGCACGGTGGCCGATGCCGACTCCTGATCGACCGCCGAGACCGTGAGCTCGATGTGCTTACCGATGCGGACGTTTCCGAGTGACGGCATGTGAAGGGAGTGCAAGGCGTGTTCTACGGCCTTGCCCTGCACGTCAAGAATTGCCCGACGGAGCGTAACGGTGATGTTTGCGGTATAGGTCTTCATGGTCGCTCGAAACTGGGAAGTGCTACATGGTAAACGGGTCAGGATCGCCTTCGTCAATCGAATCGTCACGGTCACTGCGGTCACGGACAAATACCAGCGCATGACGCACCGCCCCTCCGACGAGGTAGAGCATCATGAACGGGAACATGGCCGCCAGTTTGGTGACGACACAGGCAACGAATCCGGCGAAAAATACGGAAAACACCACCGGACGCTGGCGGAAGGCGCGCATCGACGGACGTGGCAGATTGTCGTACTTGATGGTGCTGACCATCGCCAGTGAAGTGATTGCGGAAACGGCAACAAGTGCATGGGGCTGCCATGGCGCCGGAATGCGATCGTGCCACACAGCCAGATACGACAGGATCGTGAAGGCTCCGGCCGGTATCGGCATACCCCGGAAGTAGAGCTTATCTTCCATGCTCGTGAGTTGCACATTGAACCGCGCCAGACGCAGCACGCCGGCAAGCGCTGGCAGAGACGCCAGAACGAGCGTCCACTGTGTGTGCTGCATTGATGGTGGATACGAAACGTACAGCAGAACCGACGGCGCTACACCAAATGAAACCGCATCGCAGAGGGAATCCAGCTCGACGCCAAACTCCGACGTACTGCGCGTAAGACGCGCCACCACGCCATCCAGCATGTCGACCACGCCGGCCGTGATGATCAGCCCAATCGCCTCAGCTGGACGACCCTCGAAGGACGCGACGATGGCCGCGATCCCGCAGAACAGGTTCGCCAACGTGAAAAGGTTAGGTATAACTGAGCGTGTGACGCGCATCATCCCTCGTTGTCGGCCCCGACAAGCTTTGCCAGGATGTGTCGGGCGCTCACTACACGGTCACCCGGATGCACGAGCACTGTAGCGCTGGACGGTACAACCACGTCCATCCGCGAACCGAACTTCATCATGCCAAACCGCTGACCCACATGGGCCACGTCCCCCACCTTGGTGTCGTACACGATGCGGCGGGCTAGGAAGCCGGTAATCTGCTGGTAGGAAATGCGTCCATGGGGCGTGCGCATCACAAACTGTGAGCGCTCATTTTCCATGCTCGACTTCGGGTTGAAGGCCATCAGGTACTTGCCCGGGATGTACTCGACGGACTCGATCACTCCCGAGGCCGGATAACGGTTTACGTGCAGGTTGACCGGTGACAGGAAGATGCTGATCTGCGTTGCCGGACCGCCGAGGAGTGCGTCGTGATCCAGCGGGATCACATTTACCACCTGCCCGTCGGCCGGGGCCATGATGAGGCGCGTATCGGTTTTTGCCTCTTCGTGAAGGGGGCGTTCAGCGTCCCGGAAGAACCACAAGGTGAACAGTCCAAGGCCGGCACCAAGGAGCCCCGTGAGCAGGCTAAGAACTCCGTCGAGAAAGCCCACAGAAAGGGCGATGAGCAGGGCACTGAAGCCGAGCATCAGAAAGGCGTTGTCGTAGCCGTAAGGAGTTATGATTCTGTACATTTCTGCGTTGTCTGGTCGTCAGGAGGTTCGTAGATTCGCCCGTCAAAACTAGCACTTTCGAGCCTCTCGGCGCGATCTTCTTTCGGAATCCATCATGAAGTTCACTGTAGCCCTGCCGGACCTACAAAAGGCCCTGCAGAAGGTC
This sequence comes from Kapaibacterium sp. (SeqCode), assembly GCA_046092945.1. GTDB lineage: Bacteria > Bacteroidota > Ignavibacteria > Kapaibacteriales > Kapaibacteriaceae > UBA10438. The sequence goes on along the minus strand of JBJTEQ010000162.1, from coordinate 4,814 downwards.
CTCCCTGCCATTCCTGCCAAGAGCACTATTCCAGTACTCGAGCACCTGTTGGCTGAACTGCGTGGCAGTGAGCTGACGTTTACCGCAACGGACCAGGAGATCACCATCTCGCTGACGACCGTAGTGGTCGGCGAGCGCGATGGTGCGTTGCTCATCCCGGCACGGCAGTTCAACGACCTCATCAAGGAGCTCGGCTCTTCCGGTTCGGTGGAAATCTCGGCAAATGAGCGCAATCAGACGATCTCGCTGCGCACGCCAACGGGTTCCTACGAGATGAAGTCCCTCGATGCTGATGAGTTTCCGACGATCCCTCCGTTCCCCGAGGCTCAGCTGGCAACGCTTCGCAAAGAAGACGTCATGCGCATGGCTAACAAGACGGTGTTTGCCGTATCGACGGAAGAGTATCGTCCGAGTATGACCGGCGTGTTCTTTCAGTTCCGCTCTGACAGTGTAACGGCAGTTGCCACGGATGGCTTCCGTTTGTCTCGCGTGATCGTTGGTGCCGGTGATGCGGAGTTTCCGGATGGACTCGAAGCGATTATCCCGTCACGCTCTGTGGACCTGCTTCGCCGCGTCGATAGCGACGTCTCGATGGAGATCTCGCGCACGCACGCACGCTTCTCCATCGGATCGCTGACGATCACCACACGCATCATCGACGAGAAGTATCCGCCGTATCAGAATGTTATCCCTGCTGATAACGACAAGACGCTCATCGTCCATCAGCGCGAAGTACTTAGTGCGATCAAGCGCGTATCGCTCTTCGCCAACACAAACACCAAGCACGTCCGTTTCCGTATCGAACCTTCGTCGATGTCCGTGCACTCGGAAGACGAAGACTCCGGCAGCAAGGGAACGGAGAATATCCCGTGCGAGTTTTCGACGAGCGACTTCGAAGTAGGATTCAACTACCGCTACCTCGAAGAAGCCATCAAGAACATCAGCTCCGAAGACGATCCGGACCTGAACGTGAAGATGACGTTCTCCTCGCCTGTACGTGCCGTGCTCATCACACCGGCAGCCGGCGATGATTCGCTTCTCATGCTGGTAATGCCCGTGAAGATCTAACGGGCACTGACGTGGTGATCCGCAGCATTCATCTGCACAATGTCCGCAACCATCAGGAATCGGAACTGTCGTTCGTGCCCGACGTGAATATTCTCACGGGCGGCAACGGATCGGGCAAGACCTCTATTCTTGAAGCACTCAGTCTCTGTGCGATGGCTCGCAGCTTCGTTCCCGTGAGTGATCAGGCTCTGATACGCCACAACGAGGACAGCTGCACTGCCAATGTATCGGCCGAGAAGGATCTTGGCGTACCGTACAGCGTTGGCGTTACGGTTCGTCATGGGGTTCGCAAGCGCATCACAACGTCAACGCAAACGTCCTGCTCGCCCCGTGATATCATCGGTACGATGCCGATTGTTGTGCTGAGCCCCGACCACAAGAGCATCACCTTCGGTGCTCCTGCTGAGCGGCGGTCATTCATTGATGCCGTGATGGCTCAATCAAGCAGACGTGTAACGGAATTGCTCTTCGAACATCGTCGGCTCTTTAAGCATCGCAATGCCGTCCTTTCGGCCATGGCCGAAGGTCGCGCCAGTGAGCAGGACCTGGAGATCTGGACCGAGCAGTTCATTGATGTGGGTGCTGAGATTGTGGCACGCCGCGCACAGTTTCTGCGCGACGTAACACCGCGCATTCGTGAGTCGTACAGCTCGGTATCTGGTGGCATGGAAGAAATCGATGTTGTGTACCAGCCGGACGTAATGGATCATGTTTCTGATACCAACATCAACTCGGCCGAAGCAGTAGCTGAATCGTATCGGAAAATTGCCCGCACACTCCGCTCCCGCGAGATTGCACGTCAGAGCACGATGTTCGGCCCGCAGAAAGACGACGTGGCACTGTTCATCAACGGTGGACTGGTGCGCGAGACCGCTTCGCAGGGACAGCACAAGTCTCTGCTCGTGGCTCTGAAGATTGCCGAATCACAGATTCTGCAGGAATACAGCAACGAACGTCCGGTTGTACTGCTCGACGATGTCTTCAGTGAACTTGATGCCGACCGATGCCGCCGTGTTCTTGATCATGTGATCGCCATGAACATGCAGTGCTTTGTGACTACCACCGATGGCCATCAGGTGCGCAGCGTTCTGGATTCCGTCGAGCGCCAGCATGGGCGCAGCGTCAGCATCCAAATGTCAACGGTTGTCTCCGGAAGTATCACTTCGAGCGAGCGCTCCAGCGCCAAGGAGGCAGCATGACCGAACTGGCGGAGCTTCTTAAATCATTCATCGCTTCCCGCCACCTCGATGGTGAACTCGACAAGGCCCGCATTCCCAAGTATTGGGAGGATGTTGTCGGCAAGGGGCTTGCATCGCGCACTCAGATCCGCTCCTTTGACGGCGGTACGCTACGCGTGCATGTTCCCGAGGCGGCATGGAGACACGAACTCATTCTGCGGCGCGACGAGTTGCGTCGCTCAATAAATCATCTTGCCGGAAAGGATCTCGTTCGCGAGATCGTCATCCGCTGATCCCCGTTTCGAATCTTAGGAGATTTCTATGTCAGACGCCCAGCAACAACCACTTCAACCCGGATATACCGAGGATAGCATCAAGGTCCTCGAAGGCCTCGAAGCCGTCCGCAAACGTCCTGCCATGTACATCGGTGATGTGGGCGAACGCGGCCTTCATCACCTCATCCAGGAAGTAGTCGACAATTCCATCGACGAAGCTCTCGCCGGATACTGCCGTAATATCATGATCACCCTCAATGCAGATGGGTCATGCTCGGTTGCCGACGATGGTCGCGGTATTCCTGTTGGTCCACACCCGGTTAAGAAGATCTCCACGCTTGAGGTGGTCATGTGTACCCTTCACGCCGGCGGTAAGTTCGACAAGAACACCTACAAGGTGTCAGGGGGCCTGCACGGCGTTGGTGTCAGCTGCGTGAATGCCCTTTCAACGAAGATGCTCGTAACGGTTGAGCGTGAAGGCAAGAAGTACGAGCAGACCTACAGCATCGGCGTCCCGCAGGGACCCGTTCAAGAGGTGGGCGCATCAAAGCGTACCGGTACAACCGTCCGGTTCTACCCCGATGACACCATCTTCCGTACGGTGGAGTTCCGGTATGAAAAGGTTTCGGAACGTCTGCGCGAGCTTGCCTTCCTTAACCCTGACGTAACGATCACACTGGAAGATGAGCGTGACGGTAAGAAGGACGTGTTCGCCTATCGTGGCGGCCTTGTCGACTTCGTGCGACATTTGGACACCAACGCAACGGCCATCACAAAGCCCATTCTCATGACTGGCACCGTTGCCAACGAGTCGGGAGTCGAAACGGTCGTTGACGTCTGTTTTGAGTATAACTCCGGCTACAGCGAGAACCTGCTCTCCTACGTGAACAACATCAATACCGTTGAAGGTGGCACGCACGTCTCCGGCTTCCGCAGTGCGCTTACGCGCACGCTGAATGCGTACGCGGCAGCCAACAACATGACGAAGAAGGACATCAACCTCACGGGTGAAGACTTCCGTGAAGGCCTAACCGCCGTCATCTCCGTCAAGGTTGCCGAACCACAGTTCGAAGGTCAGACGAAGACTAAGCTGGGCAACGGCGAAACGGAAGGTATTGTCCGCTCGATTATCAACGAAGAACTCTCGAAGTACCTCGACGCAACGCCGAGCGCAGCCAAGCACATCATTGAAAAGGCTACGCAGGCCGCTGAAGCGCGCGCAGCCGCACGGAAGGCCAAGGATTTGATCCGACGCAAGGGAGCGCTGGAAAGTGGCTCTCTCCCGGGTAAGCTGGCCGACTGTTCGCTCCGCACGCCTGAGGACACCGAGATCTTCCTCGTCGAGGGTGACTCTGCAGGGGGCTCGGCAAAGCAAGGCCGAGATCGCCGATTCCAGGCCATTCTCCCACTGAAGGGCAAGATCCTGAACGTCCACAAGGCCCGCCTGACAAAGGTGCTCGAGAACGAAGAAGTCCGCACGATCTTCACGGCCATCGGCGCCGGTTTTGGCGACGACTTCGATGTGGCCAAGGCACGATACGGCAAGATCATTCTCATGGCTGATGCCGATGTTGACGGTTCGCACATCCGAACGCTGCTGCTGACGCTGTTCTGGAAGCACATGCCGGACCTTATCAACGACGGACGTCTGTACATCGCTCAGCCCCCTCTCTACAAGCTCAAGAAGGGCAAAACGGAGATCTACGCCTATAACGATGCCGAGCGCGATGAAGCCATTGCCCGCATCCGCAAGGAGAAGGCAGACCGTAAGGCCGCCAAGAATGCCGAGGCCGGCATCGTCGAAGAAGCCGAAGCGCCGATTGAGGAAGGGGCTACTGCCGACGGAATCGTGATCAACCGATTCAAGGGTCTGGGAGAAATGAACCCAGACCAGCTCTGGGCAACCACGATGAACCCGGAAACGCGGACGCTCCTGCGTGTGAGCATTGAAAATGCTGCCGAGGCCATGCACGTGTTCGAAACGCTCATGGGCGAGGCCGTTGAACCGCGTCGCGACTTCATCGAGCGCAACGCCCAGTACGTAAAGAACCTGGACATCTAACCAAAAAAGAAGACCCCGCATGTCTGCACTCATGCGGGGTCGGGGACAGAGACTACTGTGAAGTACGTCGCTGATGCGATGGAAAATGCTGCTTGGTGTCCCGAAGTTCCCGCAGAAATGAAAAAAGCCGTCCCGAGGGACGGCTTTTTTTCATTTTGATTCGCACCGGGCTTAGTATCGGTAATAATCCGGCTTGTATGGCCCCTTGACGTCCACGCCAATGTACTTGGC
>JBJTEQ010000161.1:0-2277 GCA_046092945.1 Kapaibacterium sp. (SeqCode) | reverse complement strand
GTTCTGCGCTCTACGGCACAGGTGCCCTCGGTGGTGTTGTCAGTATCATCACCAAGCAGCCAACGGACGAGTTTTCCGTCTCAGGTCGTCTTTATGGCGGGCTCTACACAAATCAACCCTATGCGAAGTGGGACTATATGAACGGTTATCCCCTGCTTGGTGGGGCTGATGTGCGGGCCGGACAGCGCGTTGGAAACTGGTCGTATAGCATAAGCGGCGGGTACCGTCGTGATCAGGGATATCGTCAGTTTGATGAGACTGTCAGAGGGTTCGGCTTTGCTAAGGTTACCTATTCACTAAGTGATGCATCGAACCTGAGATTCAATCTCTTCCATGCTGCCGATCAGCGTCAGAACTTCCTGTATTGGAAGGATCTCGACAATGCCACCCGGCCCCCTGCCGTGCAGGATATCAACGAGCGGATCATTACCTCGAAGACCGCAGCAGGAATCGAATACTCTACGGTGATCTCCGATGAGCAGTCATTCATCGCACGATATGGCGTGTTTCGTACGATGTTTGAAACTGTCAATCCGGCTGTTGGCACGCCGGCAGGTACGTCGATAGCTCTGGCGCACTCGGCAGACCTGCAGCATACCGCATCCATCCTTAGCACGATTACGCTTACGTCCGGCCTTTCGGCAAGGGTCAACTCGGTCACCAGTCCGATCTACGAGCAGACACTTCAGCATCTCGTAAGTGCATTCACGCAGGCAGAGATCAATGTTGGAGCCGGTGCTCTTCTTACTGCCGGACTTCGACTTGACCGCGAGGAGACGCTCACGCTGAAGCCCCATCTCGAGCTCTCACCCAAACTTGGTCTGTCCATACCGGTGAGCGAAGATCTCTCCATACGCGCTTCTGTCGGAAGGGGCTTTCGAGCGCCCACTGTTGCTGAGAGGTATGCCAACACGCAGTACGGTCCATTTCGGGTGCGTCCTAACCCAAGCGTAATGGCCGAAAACTCGGTCTCGTCAGAGGTTGGTTTGGCATGGCGTAACACAACCGTGGTGCCGTTCGACTTGGATATTGCTGTCTTCGATAACGAGTTATACAGTCTTATCGAGCCCAGCTTTGATCTTACCACACCCGGAATACCGATCGTCTTCACGAATCTGACGCGGGCACGTATCCTTGGTTTAGAGGGAACACTCCGGTTTGCCATCAGTCGAGATCTCATGGCTGAGACGGGGCTTACCATTATGGACCCCACGGATCTTACTCTTGGGAGCATTCTCAAGTACCGGAATACTGTCCTGTGGTATTCCCGTGCTATGTGGTCGCCCGTGTCCGGGGTAAGCCTGCAGGCGGAGTATCGGTATCAGGATCGTGTGCAGGCCATTGATGATCGCCTCGGTCTATTTGTGACCGATGCCGACGTTCGTGTGCCCTTGCACCTTGTGGACCTTAGGATCTTTGCTGACGCGTCAGACCATTTGCGCTGCGGATTGATTGTTCGCAACGCACTCAACTATGCCTACACCGAATCGATCGGCAACCTGGGGCCATTGCGCACCATCTTGCTCCAAGTGGAGCTTCGGTAGCTGCTTCAGTACCGTTCGAGAGAGAACGATTCGCCAAGATAGCGACGTCGCACTTCTTCATTCGCGGCGATTTCCTGAGCTGTTCCGCTAACGAACATCGTGCCGTCGATGAGAATATAGGCACGGTCGGTAATGCTCAGAGTTTCGTGCACATTGTGGTCAGTGATGAGCACGCCGATTCCTCGGTGCTTGAGCTGCCGCACAATATGCATGATCTCCTCAACGGCTATCGGATCAATGCCGGCAAACGGCTCGTCAAGCAGGATAAACTTCGGATCAGTTGCCAGAGCTCGAGCGATCTCGCATCGACGGCGTTCGCCACCACTGAGCATGTACCCTTTGCTCTTGCGAATGTGAGCGATGCCGAACTCTTCGAGAAGCGTTTCCAGACGCTCCTTGCGCTGCTTGCTGTTAAGCTTGCGTGTCTCAAGGATAGCCATGATGTTCTGCTCTACGGAGAGCTTTCGGAAGATCGACGGCTCCTGTGGGAGGTAGGCAAGCCCCATTCTCGCCCGCTTATACATTGGCGTCGAAGTGATGTCCTTGCCGTCGAAGAGAACCGAGCCGCTATCGGGCGGGACCATACCAGTGATCATGTAAAACGTTGTCGTCTTGCCGGCACCGTTCGGGCCCAACAAACCAACACATTCCCCTTGGTGAACCTTGAGCGTACTTGCCTGCACGACAACTCGACCTTTATAGGCCTTGCGCAGGTTCGTCGAGGATAGAACAC
>JBJTEQ010000160.1:0-9296 GCA_046092945.1 Kapaibacterium sp. (SeqCode) | reverse complement strand
CGTCATGGCAGGGGGCTCTAAATATCCCCGACGAACACTATGGCGCGCTCATGAAATGCGCCGGCACCGGCTTGTACGTGGTGCTCGACGTCACGTAATGTCAAAACACCATGCCTCGCTTTCCGAACGGCAGGCCGAGATCATCGAAGAAACTCTTCGTCCCGAAGCGCTTACCATTGGCTTTGCTAGACGCTTTGCGACTTATAAACGAGCAAATCTTCTCATGGCCGACATGAAGCGGCTGGCGGCAATCGCTACGCGCAGTGATCGCCCCATACAGTTCATTCTTGCCGGCAAGGCCCATCCTAAGGACGTTCAGGGCAAGGAGCTCATCCAGGACGTCCATCAGCAGATCCGCGCCCATGGGCTCGAGCGTTCAGTTGTGTTCCTTGAGGATTACGATATGGACGTAGCGCGACTTCTCGTGCGAGGCTGCGACATCTGGCTCAATACCCCGCGCAAGCCACACGAAGCCTCCGGCACATCCGGAATGAAGGCCGCTGCCAATGGCGTGCTGCACTGCTCAATTCTTGACGGTTGGTGGGCAGAGGCGTATGACGGCACCAATGGTTGGTCGATCGGAAGGGGCGAAGTCTTCAACGATATCGAGCAGGATGCCGCCGATGCCGCAGCACTTTATGATCTGCTCGAATATGAGATCGCCCCGATGTTCTACCGTCGGGACGAGTCCGGAGTGCCGCGTCAGTGGATCGAGCGTATGAAGAAGAGCATTGCCAGCAACGCATGGCGCTTTTCGTCCCACCGTATGGTGATCGATTACGCAACGCAGGCATACTCAACCCTCGCTGCGCGTCATACAAGTCTGGTCCGAGATCACGGTGCCGGTGCAAAGGAATTGCACGCGTTTGAAGCTCATATACGGCACCACTGGTCCGAGGTGAGTGTGGTAAATGTCGAGGTTCCGGGGCGTCATCCTGCTCACGTAGGTGAGCACCTTACGGCTCGAGCACGCGTTTATCTCGGACAGATCTCTGCCGACAATGTTCGAATCGAGTTGCTTCATGGTCCCATTGATGCAAAAAATGAAGTTCGACCCCATAGCATTGTGACCATGCAGGCGGTTGGCAGTGATGGTGCAGATACTATCTTTGAGGGTTCGTCGGCGTGTGTTTCCAGCGGTTATCAGGGATGCACGGTTCGAGTGGTTCCCTACCACCCGTTCTATGCATCACGGGCTGACGGCGGTACCGCAACCTTCGCGACACAGGAGTGAAACTTTTCATTCTCGGAATTGTTTTCTCTCTTCGTCGACGTCCGGTATTTACAGGTCAATATCTCACCGAAAGGTTTACATCATGATCCGTGGCATTCTTTTTGCCGTCGCTATCGTGCTTGGTTCGGCAACCCTCGCAATGGCACAGCTTTCTGTGGTGACTTTTGTTCACTGCTCACCAGAGCCATCCTTGCGCGTGGTCGATCTGTACGTTACGCAGGCGGGTACGACAACGAAGATCGACGATATTGCATTCCAGCGTGCGAGCAACATGAATGAGGCCGCCATCTTCGGCGATCTTGAGCTGACCCTGAGCGTGGCGCCAAGCTCGAGCATTAACGTCTCTGAAGCCGTGTATCAGACAACCTTTACCCCTGGAGCTGATAAGGGCTACATGGCGATCTTCACCGGACTCAACAAGCCGGCAGACTATGTTGCCAATCCAAATGGCAAAGCGATTGGATATGCTATCACCGCGTACGAAGTACCAAACAGCAACAGTGACCCGACCAAGACAGCAGTGTATTTCTTTAACGGCTCGACAGATCTTGAAGCGGGCGATATTTTTTCGCGTGGTGTCTCAAAGGCCCTTGCTTCGAGCGTTGGCTTCCTTGACCGCAGCACCACTCCGGCTATCCTTGATCGTAAGGCAACCACGATCGATTTCGCCAAGGTCGGCGATGCCAAGAAGGTTCTCGCATCGTTCAGCGTTGATCTTGGGTCGATGGGTAGCAACATCCTTGTTAGCGTGATCAGCGGCTTCAAAACACCTGGAGACAACGCAAAGAGCCTCGATACGCTTTGCCTACTCAACGTCCTTGAGGACGGACGCGTTCTGCGTTCCCCACTGATCAGTGGATCGCAGACAAGTCGCGTGCAGATCGTTCACGCTGCAGCTGACCCAGCGTTTGCTGTCGTAGACCTCTACGTGAACGGAACCAAGGCATTCGATAACGTTTCATTTCGGAGAGCTTCCGCTTTTGTCGATGTGCCGGCGAACACCCCTCTCGTGATCGGTATTGCTCCGGGCACCTCCAATGCCTACAAGGACACGCTCACAACCGTAACCCTCACACCACTTCGTCCAACACGTGCCTATTCCATCGTTGCTCTGGGCATCAGCGACACGCTGAAATTCGCCAAGAACCCGGAAGGCGCTGACCCACGTTTCAAGTTGATGGTGTATGAGAATGCTCTCGAAAAGAATGGGACTACGAAGACCGGTGTCCGGACACTGCACGCTGTAACCGATGCACCGCGCGTTTCATTCGCGAGCTCGGCTGTGTCATATGCCAGCAAGATCGGCTACGGAGACATAAGCGCATCCTATGTTGAAACGGAGCCAGCAACAGACACCGTCTGGATGAGTGATGCCGAGGGCAAGAAGCTCAAGGGTTATCTCTGTGATTTTCGCGGGGCAGCTCGGGCAACGATCATGATTGCTACCGGCTTCCTCGATCCGACCAAGAACTCCAATGGTCCGGGACTGTCAGTGATCCTCGTTGATGCCAGCGGCAATGTCAATGCCAACGTCCTTGCCATCGATCCGGACGTAACATCAGTCAAGGAAGAGGCGCTCATCGCGTCCGGATGGCGTGTAAGTCCGAACCCAGCATCGGACGTCGTTCGCTTCGTCGTGGCTTCCGCAGCACAAGCTACCAGCGTCTCGTACGACGTTGTAGATGTTACAGGACGGGTACTGCTCAGTGGCATACTGACGGCACAGAACGCCGGATTTGAGGCACCGATCAGCATCTCAACGCTTTCCCAGGGCTCGTATCGAATCGTTGCCCGCACAGACGCCGGCATGGTTCTCGGCTCAATGGGGCTGACCGTATCGCGTTGATTCGTATCTTTGCGGTCCTCAAAAAACCGCAATGTTTGAATCCCTAAGCGACAAACTCGACTTCGCCCTCAAGGCGATCCGTGGTCAGCACAAGCTGACCGAAGACAACGTCAATGAAGCTCTGACGGAGGTTCGCCGTGCGCTTCTTGATGCCGATGTGAACTTTGGCGTTGTTAAGAAGTTCATTGACGACGTCAAGGAAAAGTCTCTCGGCCTCGAAGTCAAGGGCAACGTTTTGCCCGGCCAGCTCATGATCAAGCTGATCCATGACGAGCTCGTCTCGCTCATGGGGTCATCAAAGGTTGATCTCGCTGTGGCCTCACCCGCACCGACCATCGTGATGGTGGCCGGCCTCCAGGGGTCAGGTAAGACGACGTTCTGTGGCAAGCTGGCGAATTCGCTGAAGAAGAAGGGACGTCAGCCCCTTCTCGTTGCCTGCGACATCTACCGTCCGGCTGCTGTAGACCAATTGAAGGTGCTCGGCCAGAGCATGTCTCTTCCGGTGTTTTCAAAGGAGGGGGCTAAGCCGGCTGAGATCGCTCAGGAAGCTCTTGCCTACGCGAAGAAGTATGGTCGTGATACGGTGATCGTTGACACTGCTGGACGCCTGACCATCGATGAAGAGATGATGCAGGAGGTGGCCGACCTTCGTGACCTGCTCAAGCCGCACGAAATCTTGTTTGTCTGCGATGCTATGACGGGCCAGGATGCCGTGAATACGGCCCAGGCATTTCATGATCGTTTGGAGCTGACAGGCGTCGTTCTGACGAAGCTTGATGGCGACACCCGTGGTGGAGCAGCGCTTTCGATCCGTGCCGTGCTCGGCAAGCCGATCAAGTTTGTCGGTGTTGGCGAGAAAGTTGACCAGCTCGAACCGTTCTACCCTGAGCGCATCGCGTCGCGTATCCTCGGCATGGGCGACATCGTTACCCTCGTCGAAAAGGCCCAGGCTCAGATCGACGAGAATGAAGCCGAGCGCCTCGAAGAAAAACTGAAGAAGAACGAATTCTCGTTCGAGGACTTTCTCGATCAGATGAAGCTCATCAAGAAGATGGGTTCTCTGCGCGACCTGCTCGGTATGCTACCGGGAGTAGACAAGGCACTGCGTGGCGTACAGATCGATGACAAGGCATTCGGACGGGTCGAAGCAGTCATCCTTTCGATGACTCGCGAAGAACGTCAGAATCCACGCCTGCTCAACGGTAGCCGCCGCAAGCGGATCGCCTCGGGTAGCGGAACGTCGATCCAGGATGTGAACCGACTTATCAAGCAATTCGAAGACATGCAAAAAATGATGCGTAACATGACCAAAGGCAAGATGGCAAACATGATGGGCAACCGCATGCCAAATCTTCCTTCGGGAATGCGTCGCTGATCTCACTTTCATTAACATTCTCTGAACTGGAGAAAACATGGTAAAACTCCGCTTGCGTCGCCGCGGTCGTAAGAAGCACCCCTTCTACGACATCGTTGCGATCGACGGACGCGACCGTCGTGACGGCGCTTCGATCGAACGGATCGGGTATATCGACCCGATGACAACCCCTAAGAGCGTTGTTCTGGAAACAGAACGCGCCCTCTACTGGCTCTCGGTAGGTGCACAACCAACGGACGTAGTCCGTGAGATCCTCAGCCGCGAAGGCGTGCTGCTTCGTCGTCACCTCGGTTTCAAGGGGGCAACTCCGGAAGAGATCGATGCCGCCGTGGCAAAGCACAAGGATGTGGCTTCATCGCGCTACACGCGCCTGAAGCAGCGCCGTGCCGATCGCGCCAGGGCCAAGGCCGAAGCCGCCAAGGCACCTGTTGTCGAAGAAGCTCCAGCACAGGTAGCAGAAGCAGCCGAAGCCGAAGCACCTGAAGCACCCGCGGCAGAGTAAGGACCCCAGCATTGAACTTCCAAAGCGCGGTCATCGTTCATCGGTGATCGCGCTTTTTCGTCAATATCATGTTCTGCACTAACCATGTTTGACCCGTCACTGGCAGCTGTCTATGAGCCTCAGCATCGTCTCTTTGGACGTCTGATTCGACTGTGCTTTACGTTTGCTGGTTGCTACTGGATATTGATCTACAGCATGCAGTGGCTGTCGATGGTAGATCATGACCAGCTCCGCGAGCTGCGCTCCGGACAGACTCTGATCTACTTCATCCTGCTCTCGATCTGGGGCATCGAGTATCTGCGCGAGGCCCGGCGGTTGAAGTACCTTATCCGCCGTAGCGAAGAACTCGGCGTGGCTGTTTCCTGTGTTTCCCTGTCCGACATCTCATCGGGCTCCGGGAGCTTTGCTGTGCTTCGCCCGATAGCCCACTCATCAGTAGGAAGTTGGACCTTCCCCGTTATCAATGTCACGGGGCTTGCCGTAGCCCTCTATTTGATCTCTCATCGGTACATCGCTGCCTTCATGGCCGCACAGTAACTTCACTGCACGGTCCGCCGTGCTAGATTTGAGCCTCTTGATCACCGGGGCTCATCATGATTCAACGTTCTGTTCTTCCGCTACTTTGCCTTCTGGCACTCGACGTGCTCTTTGCAATGCCATCCTCTGCTCGTGTTGACACGGTCAAGAAGGATAACGGAGTAGCCACCACATCGTCCCCGCTGAAGGAAGGCTGGGAGGAATCTGTGATCCTCACGGTTGGCCAGCCGTGTCGGCTAAAGAAGGTCCAGATCTACTATGCCTCCGGTACCGGAACAGACCAAGTCAAAGTAACCGGCGACGCATCGGAAGGTACGATTCCTCCCTCGCAGTACTGTTTCTCATACAACACTCTTGCAGAAGCCACGGCCACGGTGAGTGGAAAGGGCTGGGTAGAGATCGATATGTCACGGCACAACGTCACCTTCGATGGCTATGATCGTATCGTGATCCAACACGTGGTTACAGCAAATGGTCCGAACTGGGGTCAGGATAACAACGGGCAATCACCAAGCACATCGTTTCAATACGATCCGGTTACCCCCAATCCGAACTTCTTCAACATTGCCGGCATCTACTATCTAGCCCGTGGCGATTACATGGTCCGCCTCGTCGTAGAGCTTCCCTTTGACGTGCGCCCCGCCGCAACAATGCTCGATGTGACCTCTCAGATGGGGCTTACCGGCACCGACGGAAAGCCCATCCGCTCTGATCAGGTAAGCGTTGTCGACTGGAACGGCGACGGCTTTGACGACGTCTGCATTCCGGGGCAGTTCTTTCAGAACGATAGTGGACGTGGATTTCGGCGGGTGCAGTTGCCGTTTGCAGGGGGCCCTACATCATGGGGCGACGTTGATAATGACGGCGATATAGACGTTCTTGTAATGCAGGGTTTTGGCAATGATCAGCTCTGGCGTAACGATGGTGGCGGCACATTCACAAACGTGTCAGCCGAGAGTAAGATCGTCAACAGTGCCCCCGGTGTTACGGCTCTCTGGCTTGATATCGAGCAGGATGGCGACCTCGACCTCTTTATCGCCAACGGACGGAGCGAATCGAATGGCAACGAGGTGTACTTTCAGGATAAACTCTGGCGCAATGACGGCAAGATGGTCTTTACCGATGTGACCGCTGCGTCCAAGCTCTCCCTTGGAGAGCCAGCCCCATTTCATGACACCTGGGGTGCGTCGCTGTGCGACTTCAACAATGATGGTCGAACGGACATCTTTGTTGCCACGTATCGTCTTGCCCCTGATCGACTCTATCGAAACAATGGTGATGGTACCTTCACGGAAGTATCATCTGCCACGGGTGCCATCGGCGTTCCAACGACTCAACCACAGTACTTCGGTCACGGAATGGGCTCGGAATGGGGCGATGTGAACGGCGATGGGCTTGTTGATCTTTTTGTCGGCAATCTTGGTCACCCGGACTCCCGAGCTCAGTACTCTAATCCTTCACTCGTGCTCCGCAATAGCGCAACGGCGGCTAATCCGCGGTTTATAAACTGGTATGAGATGTCAGCCGACGGTGTACTCGACTGGCATGGCATAAAATTCAAGGAGATGAACGCCGGGATGTGCTTGGCCGACCTAAACCACGACGGTGCACTCGATGTATGGCATGGTCAGATTTCCTACGATGCCTTTGGCAACGGGGCGAATCGTCCGGCTCACCTGTATCTGGGCTCTCCTGATCCGATCGTCCCGTTTCGCGACGTCACGTGGGAGTCAGGGATGTTTATTCATGGTGCGTGGACGTCCGTGCGTGGGGACTTTGATCGCGATGGCGATCTCGACCTTATCTGTGCAAGCGGCACGGAAAACCTGAAGTACTTCCGCAACGACCTAGCCAAAGAGGGCTCATCGATCACCATTCGTCTTCGTGACGTTCGTTCGGGTAACAATCGCAATGCCTATGGCGCACGACTCACCGTGTATGCAGGGGGCTCGCGGCTCCACCGCTGGATGCCTGGCACCGTTAACGGAGGACGGATGTCACAGATGACGCATGACCTCCACGTTGGCATTGGGTCGGCGCAGAACATCGACAGCGTCGTTGTCACCTGGCCAGGGAACTCCATTACACGTCATACTGGGCTTACGCCCCACAGCTACGTCGAGCTGACAAGTGATGGGAAACAATCGCTGCTCGCCCAGCTTCGTCCGGTCAACCTGCGTCCAGCCAGTGGAAGCAGTGGCGTCAAGAAAACCGATGAGTTTGCCTGGTCAGCCCCTTCCGGTACAACTGTCACACTCGAGATCACCCCACGTAGTGGCACGAACACGCAGCCGATTCTTCGCACGAACATTGCCAGCTCTCGCATGGCTATCGACCTGCCGGATGGACTCTACTCCTGGCGCATTGTTTCTGCCAAGGGGGCATCCGATTCGTGGACCGTACATATTGGCAACCCAGTTCCATCTGTGCCGACGATTCTTAGCCCCGTTCAAGGATCAACTGTTCCAACGACAACGACACTGCGTTGGACACGCTCCTCGTACGCTGTTGCGGGCAGCTTTGTGACGCAGTATCGCGTTCGGATCCAGAACACGATCTCGAAGGTCCCACTCATCATCCTCGATACGATGACGACCGATAGTTCGCTGAAGATCTTGGATCTGCCGGCAGCTTCAACACTGAGCGCGAGCATCAAAGCGTTGTTCCGTGCCGAAGACACAGCCGATTCGGCATCCGTCAGCTTCCTGACTTATGGCGTGCCAATGGCACCTGACGCAATCTTTCCAACAAATGGAGCAGCCAACGTCACAACTCGTCTAAAGTTCCAGTGGTCACGTCCCGCCTATGTCGACAAGGGTTTCGAGATCGAAGTTGATACGCTCGAAGGGTTCACGACGTCGACCATTCGCAAGGCCAGTGATACATCACTAACGTGGACTCCCCCGCTGAAAGGGGGCAGGCTCTACTACTGGCGCTCACGTGGCAACAACCTTGCCGGCAATGGCACGTGGAGTTCAACCGCCTCGTTCACAACAACGGCTACTACATCAGTTTATGACGAACCGGCGACGGAACCATGCACCGGCCGTGTTGACATCTATGACCTGCGCGGACAACTTCTTGCAGTTGCATCGTCCGACGGTGTCGAGCAGCACCTGAGCCAACTCAGTGGTGTGCTCCTCGTCGTCAGCCGCCGGGCAGACGGAAGCGTCTGCAGAACAGATGTGCGAGTCAAGTGACGAGTAACCTAAAACCTACTTCCTCGCCTTCTTCACTTCGATCTGCACAGTACGGCTGAGGAACCGTTCTTCCGGTGTGACGTACGACTCAATACCTGGTGGGAATCGGTCGGTAGTGACGTCGTTGCACTGAATGTCAACCTTTTTGCGGAGATACTTACGGATCGTATTGCACACAGACTCAGCCCGCTTCTGTGAGAGCTTCTTATTAAAGTCGGCGTTGCCAAGCATGTCGGCAAAGCCGCGGACAATCACCGTCGAACCGACCGGTACGTTTTCGACGAAGTTCTTGATCTGTTCTTCGGCTACAGGGGAGATCTCATCACTAGCCACTTCGAAGAGTGTGAGCGTGAGTCGTTCAAGCTCGGTGTTTGAGGTATCCTTGCGTACGGCAAGCTTGGTCGTTGCGCTTGCCGTTGAACGGCGAATACCATTGATGGTGAGCTCAACGTCAACAGGGACGCCGCTAGTCATCTGTTCAGCGGTTGTGATGTTCAGGTCCTGCGTAACGGTTTCCGGAAGCCCCTTGCCAAACTTGGCGAAGAGTGTCTTGTCGCCCGTTCGTGCCTCCAGCTTCCAGTCCGTTACATACTCTGTACTTG
>JBJTEQ010000159.1:0-5272 GCA_046092945.1 Kapaibacterium sp. (SeqCode) | reverse complement strand
AATAAGCCCCGGTTTTCTCACGGGAATTTTGAGGGTGGCCGGGGGTCGGGGGTTGGGGGCCGGGGGAACGGGCCTTTCGCACTTCCAGAATCCGATCTCAGCAGCGCAGGTTTAGGATCCGAACAGCTCATTCTTGCCGTTGTTTGTACCCCGTACCCTGTACCTAGTACCCGATTTCTTCATAGTTTTGCGGTCTTTGCCGCAACAGGCCTCCGGTTCTCTACCTATGATGCCGGTTGTGAGCAGAGCTGAAACGTACATTAAACTCACAACATCGGTACACTGCAATGGCAGACCTGTCGAAAGTTCGCAACATTGGTATCTCGGCGCACATTGACTCCGGGAAGACCACGCTCTCTGAGCGCATTCTGTTTTACACCGGTAAGATCCACGCCATCCACGAAGTTCGTGGCAAGGACGGCGTTGGTGCCAAGATGGACTCGATGGATCTCGAGCGCGAAAAGGGCATCACGATCCAGTCAGCCGCTACGTATTGCACGTGGGGCGACTACAACATCAACCTGATCGACACTCCGGGCCACGTAGACTTCACCGTTGAGGTGGAGCGTGCCCTGCGGGTTCTGGACGGCGCTGTACTGGTGCTGTGCTCGGTTGCCGGTGTGCAGTCGCAGTCTATCACGGTGGACCGTCAGATGCGCCGGTATAGCGTTCCGCGCGTTGCCTTCATCAACAAGTGCGACCGTTCAGGTGCAAACCCAGACCGCGTAGCTGCACAGCTCCAGGAAAAGCTGGCTCACACGCCCGCCTTTGTGACCTATCCGATCGGACTTGAGGACAAGCTCGAGGGCGTGATCGACCTCGTGAACATGGAAGCCCAATACTTCGATGGCGAGGGTGGAAGCGACGTGCGCAAGGCTCCGATCCCGGCAGACATGATGGACAAGGCAAACGAGTTGCGCCACAAGCTGATCGAGACGGCTGCTGACTTCGACGATACGCTCATGGAGAAGTTCCTCGGTGACGAGCCGGTGGGCGCTGATGAGCTCGCCCGTGCTATCCGCGCCGGTACCCTTTCGATGAAGATGACGCCGGTCTTCTGTGGTTCAGCATACAAAAACAAGGGTGTCCAGACTCTTCTCGATGGTGTGGGAACGTTCCTCCCATCGCCAACAGATATCAAGAACGAGGCACTTGACCAGGACAACAACGAGCAGAAGATGGTGCTCGATAGCGATCCCGCAAAGCCCCTTGTCATGCTTGCATTCAAGCTCGAAGACGGTCGCTACGGACAGCTCACCTACATGCTTATTTATCAGGTTACAATAAAGAAGGGCGACTCGATAATCAACATCGATAACGGCAAGAAGGTAAAGGTTCCGCGTCTGGTCCGCATGCACTCAAACGACATGCACGAAATCGACGAATCATCAGCTGGCGATATCGTGGCAATGTTCGGTGTGGACTGCGCCTCGGGTGACACGTTTACCGACGGAAACGTCCGCTACACCATGACCTCGATGTTTGTACCGGAACCGGTGATCGAACTTGCCGTTTCTCCAAAGGACAAGGCCGGCCAGGTGAACTTCTCCAAGGCTCTGAATCGCTTCACCAAGGAGGATCCAACCTTCCGCGTGATGCGTGACGAAGAATCCGGTGAGACCATCATCAAGGGCATGGGCGAGCTTCACCTTGATATTTACATCGAGCGCATCAAGCGTGAATACAACACGGAAGTCATCGTTGGACGTCCGAAGGTGGCCTTCCGCGAGACCATCACGCAGCGTTCCGAGTTCAACTACACGCACAAGAAGCAAACAGGTGGTTCGGGTCAGTTCGGTCGGGTAGGGGGCTTTATCGAGCCGCTCCCATCGGATGCGATCGAGAACTACGAGTTTGTTGACGACATCGTCGGTGGCGTAATTCCTCGCGAATACATCCCTGCCTGCGACAAGGGATTCCGCGAGTCGGTCACCGAAGGTTCGCTCATCGGGCAGCCGGTTGTTCGCGTCCGCGTGACTATCAACGACGGTGCTACGCACCCTGTTGATTCGTCGGAAATGGCATTTAAGACCGCATCGATTATGGCCTTCCGCGAAGCCTACATGTCGGCCAAGCCAACAATCCTTGAGCCGATCATGAAGCTGGAAGTATCCGTGCCGGAAGAGTTCCAGGGAACCGTAATCGGCCAGATCAACCAGCGTCGCGGGGTGATCATGGGAACGGATTCTGATGCGGGTTACGTCACGGTTGACTCCGAAGTACCGTTGTCAGAAATGTTCGGGTACTCCACAGACTTGCGTTCGGTAACGCAGGGCAAGGGCGAATTCTCCATGGAATTCAAGAAGTACCAGCCTGTGCCACGCAACATCCAGGACGAGATGGTCAAGGAACACCAGAAGAAGCGCGCCGAAGGTAAGTAAAAGCACTTTTTGGTATTTCCACACGAACCTCCTAGTTTTGCCGGCTGTCTTGGCGTCTGGCTCTGCCCGGCGCCTTCCTCTGTCTGAATTATACACCTTCAATTTTCGGCACACAACAATGCCAACGATCAGTCAACTTGTCCGCAACGGACGTCTTGCCATTACGGAGAAGAGTAAGTCTCCGGCGCTGCAGGCTTGCCCGCAGAAGCGCGGTGTTTGTACACGTGTTTACACAACCACACCGAAGAAGCCAAATTCGGCTCTTCGCAAGGTTGCCCGTGTGCGCCTTTCCAATGGCATTGAAGTGACCGCCTATATCCCGGGTGAAGGTCACAACCTGCAGGAGCACTCTATCGTGGTGATCCGCGGAGGTCGTGTGAAGGACCTACCGGGTGTGCGCTACCACATCATCCGTGGGGCTGCCGACACGCAAGGTGTGGCAAATCGTAAGCAAGCTCGTTCAAAGTATGGCGCAAAGAAGCCAAAGCCAGGAGCACCAGCTGCACCGGCGAAGAAGAAGTAAGGAGAATACATGCGTAAGAAGCGTGCAGAAAAACGGCGGACAATGCCAGACCCACGATTCAACGACGTGATGGTCGCAAAGTTTGTCAACAACATCATGCTGCAGGGCAAGAAGAACGTTGCCCGCAAGCTTGTGTACGAAGCACTCGACATCGTCGGTAAGAAGACAGAGCAAGATCCGATTGATGTGTTCCGCAAGGCCATTGTCAACGCCTCTCCGGCGATCGAGATCCGTCCTCGCCGCGTTGGTGGTGCCACGTATCAGGTTCCGATGGAAGTCCGCGAGGAGCGTCGTGCTGCTCTGGCCATCCGCTGGATCAAGAAATACGCTTCGGAGCGCCGCGACCGTTCTATGGCATCCAAGCTCGCCAGTGAGCTGCTCGCTGCAGCCAATGGTGAAGGGGGCGCTATCAAGCGTCGCGATGAAATGCACCGTATGGCCGATGCCAACCGTGCATTTGCCCACTTCCGCTGGTAAGACAGCTGTTCGTTCTTTGAAACTTTACCGACGTACAACGACGACAGCATGACGCGTCCCGTCTCCATCGATCTTGTCAGAAACATCGGCATCATGGCTCACATCGATGCCGGCAAGACCACCACGACGGAGCGCATTCTGTACTATACCGGCGTTCTGCATCGCATGGGAGAGGTTCATGAAGGCACAGCCTTTACGGACTACATGGAGCAGGAAAAAGAACGCGGTATAACGATCACCTCTGCGGCTGTTTCGTGCAGCTGGAAAGGGAATACGATCAACATCATCGACACACCGGGGCACGTGGACGTCACGGCCGAGGTGCAGAGATCACTGCGGGTACTCGACGGTTCAATTGCGCTGTTCTGCGCTGTAGCAGGTGTAGAGCCGCAATCCGAGACCGTCTGGCATCAGGCGAATCAATATCGTGTTCCGCGTATTGCGTTCGTGAACAAGATGGACCGCGTTGGGGCCAACTTCCCACGCGTTCTGGAAATGATGCGCTCGCGGCTCGGTGCTAATCCGGTGGCGATGCAGATTCCACTTGGAGCCGAGGATACATTTCAAGGCGTTATCGATCTCATCGATCGTGTTGCCATTGTCTTCGACGAAGAAGACGGCGAGCACTTCGAGATCTGTCCGATTCCAGACGATATGCGTCAGCAGGCAGACGAAGCCCGATCCCTGCTTGTTGAGGCCGTAGCTGAGCAGCGTGACGATCTCCTTGAGAGATACTTTGCCGGTGATGAAATATCACCTGATGAACTTCGCCAGGCAATACGGCAGGCGACACTCTCGCTTGGAATTACTCCGGTCTTCTGCGGCAGCTCGTTCAAGAACAAGGGTGTTCAGCAGCTACTTGATGCAGTTGTGGCCTACCTTCCATCACCCAATGATGTTGGGGATACAGCCGGACAAGATGAGAAAGACCATGAGGTCGTTGTTACCCGTAAGCCCCTTGATTCAGAGCCCTTAGCGGCGCTGGCGTTCAAGATCATCACCGACCCGTTTGTTGGTCGCCTGACGTTCATTCGGATCTATTCCGGAACACTCACGGCGGGTGAGCAGATCTTCAACATCACCAACGACAAGAAGGAGCGCGCAGGAAAGCTTCTGCGAATGAGTGCAAACAAGCGCGAGGAACTAGAGGGAGCTTTTGCCGGAGATATCGTTGCCATACCGGCAATGCGATTCACTCGTACCGGCGACACACTATGCGACCCGAAGCACCCAATTCTGCTGGAAAGCATCACGTTCTCAGATCCCGTTATCAACCAAGCGGTTGAAGCGCGGACTCTGGCGGATCAGGAAAAACTGACGGAATCCTTACATCGGCTCTCTGAAGAAGATCCGACGTTTCGATTTCACACGGATGCAGAATCCGGACAGATCATCATTTCGGGCGTTGGTGAGCTCCACTTGGAGATCATCGTCGACCGGTTAAAACGAGAATTCAACGTCCCCGTTAAAGTGGGGAAACCTCAAGTCGCCTACAGAGAAACGATCACCTCGGCGGCGCGTGCGGAAGGCAAGTTCATCCGCAGTGCTGGTGGGAAGAATCAATTCGGGCAGGTCACAATTGAGGTACGACCAAATGACCCTGGAAAAGGTCTCGAGTTCGCAAGCGAACTGGCACCAGAGACACTTCCTGAGTTATACGTCAAGAGTGTAGAGAAGGGCTCGTTAGAAGCTCTTAAGGTCGGTCCGATCGCAGGATACCCCATGATTGACATCATGGCCGTCCTTGTCGATGCGGCATACAATGAAGAAGACGCAACGGAAACGGCTTATGCCGTTGCCAGCTCGATCGCGGCGAAGGATGCTTCACGATTGGCCAATCCGGTCATCATGGAGCCCGTCTTCCTGGTCGAGGTTGTCACGCCCGAGGAGT
>JBJTEQ010000158.1:0-8108 GCA_046092945.1 Kapaibacterium sp. (SeqCode) | reverse complement strand
GGCATGACCATGCGTATGAGATCACCATTGCCGGACGTAAGGTACCGTTCGGTACCGACCTGATAATAGCCGATGGTATGCGTCAGCATGTGAGAATCGGTATCGAGATCTGCGAAGATCTGTGGAGCGTAGAGCCCCCTTCCGGAAAACTTGCGAAAGCGGGCGCAACACTTATCCTGAACCTGTCGGCAAGTAACGAGCTCATCGGCAAGTCCGGCTATCGCCGCACGCTCGTGCGGACGCAGTCGGCGCGCACATATACGTGCTATGCCTACGCCTCGGCCGGGCCGACGGAGTCGACCACGGACACCGTGTTTGGTGGACACTGCATGATCGCCGAATGTGGCGAGCTCCTGCGTGAGACCGATCGGCTTGTTCTTGATGGCACGATGGCCATCGCCGATGTTGATCTTGCCCGTTGCGAGCGTGAACGTCTGTCCTCGACCTCCTTTGCCCAGGAAGACTTTCCCAGCGAGATCGTAAAGCTCGTTACCACCGTTCCGGTGCATCGCAAGGACGATATCCTGCGCGATATCGATCCGCATCCGTTTGTACCGTCCGGCTCGGCTGCCAGGTCTGAGCGCTGTGCGGAGATCGCCGCGATTCAGGCCACGGGGCTTGCCGTACGCATGCGTCGCTCACGGTCCAATCGCCTTGTGCTGGGCGTCAGCGGGGGACTCGACTCCACGCTGGCTCTGCTCGTCTGCCGTCAGGCCTGCGAGATCCTTGGTCAGCCCCTTGATGCAATCCTTGCCGTGGGCATGCCGGGACTTGGCACAACCGACCGCACGCATTCCAATGCGGAATTACTCTGCCGCGAGTTTGGCGTTCCGTATCGTCGGGTTGACATAACCACGGCTGTGATGGACCACTTTCGTGACATCGGTCACGACCCGTCCAATCATAACGTTGTGTACGAAAACGCTCAGGCCCGCGAACGGACGCAGATCCTGATGGACCTGGCCAATGCTGATGGCGGCATTGTTGTTGGTACGGGTGACCTCTCCGAGATCGCTCTCGGCTGGAGTACCTACAATGCCGATCACATGTCCATGTACAACCCCAACGCCGGCGTGCAGAAGACGCTCGTGCGCTACATGATCGAGTGGTATGCCGAGGGTCTACCGACGTCCGTCGCTACCATCCTGCGGGATATTCTCGATACGCCCATCTCACCGGAACTTCTCCCGGCTGATGCCAGCGGCACCAGCCCGCAGCGTACGGAAGACGTCATTGGTCCCTACGAGGTACACGACTTCTTCCTCTACCACTTCATCCGCCTGCGGGAGCCCCTTACCACCATCCGTATTCTTGCCACGAAGGCATTTGAGGGGGCATACACTCCCGAGCAGATCACTGCTTGGCTTGAACTGTTTGTCCGACGCTTTGTTTCTAACCAATTCAAGCGTTCCTGCATGCCCGACGGCGTCAAGGTCGGCTCCGTTGCCCTCTCTCCCCGCGCCGACTGGCGCATGCCAAGCGATATGAGCGTGGAGCAGCTGGTAAGAGAGTTACGGAGGTACTGAGGTACGGAGTTACGGAGGTACTGAGTTACGGAGGTACGGAGGTACTGAGTTACGGAGGTACGGAGGTACTCTACCGTCATTCCTGCGAAAGCAGGAATCCATAAACAATTCTGCGTGAATCCCTCGCTGTGCTCGGGATGACAAGTTCGCGCACCGTAACTTTTTCTACTTTTGCGTGTTATTACGTCCGTCGAGCCGTTTTTCTGCACGGTCTGGAGTTGAAACATGCATCCAAGCATTCGCGTGTTGCTCGTGGACGATCACGAACTAGTGCGCACTGGTGTGCGAACACTTCTGTCTTCTGAGGCAGACATTGACATCGTTGCCGAGGCAGCTGATGGAGGCCAGGCAGTTGAACTGGCTAGGCGTACGCGCCCTGACGTTGTGCTGATGGACATCAAGATGCCCCTTATGAGCGGCTACGAGGCCGTTGCCTTTATCAAGCGCGAGCTTCCGCAAACATCGGTGATGATGCTGGCAACTTCCGGTGAGGAGGAAGTCATCCGGAAGGCATTGGATGTTGGGGCCGATGGGTATCTCGTGAAGGACGTGTTGCCGGAGGAGCTGATCATGGCGGTGCGATCGGTGGGGCTTGGTGAGCGCGTTCTGAGCGGTACCGCGCAGCGGGCTCTGGAGATGGCGAAGAAGCCAGTGTCAGGTGGGGGAGATGGCCTGCCCCTTACCAAGCGGGAACGTCAGATCGTGACGATGGTCACCTCCGGGTTTACCAGTCAGCAGATCGCCGATCACCTGTCGATAAGCCGTCGCACCGTAGAAACACACCGAGCCCGGATCATGGGTAAATTGGGGGTCAACAATGCAGCGGGACTTGTTCGTCTATCCCTGACGAATTCACCGCAACCCAAACCCCCAAGCAGCCTCACTCAAGATCCATGATCCTTACACCCGAAACCGTGGCCCAGCTCGGCAGCATGGAACTCCGTGCCCGACTTGTGGTCGAAGGTTTCATTACCGGTCTTCATAAATCTCCGTTCCACGGGTTCAGCGCAGAGTTCTCTGAGCACCGTCAGTACCGTCGGGGCGATGAGCTCAAGCACATCGATTGGAAGATCTATGGCCGGTCCAACCGGTTCTACGTCAAGCAGTTCGAAGATGAGACCAATCTGCGCGCCATGATCTGCGTGGATATGAGCGCCTCGATGTCCTATGCCTCCGAGGGGCGCGTCAGCAAGTACACCTACGCCACCAGTCTGGCGGCATCGCTGTCCTACCTCATCATGCACCAGCGAGATGCGGCAGGCCTGGCGCTCTACAACACGGATGTGCAGGCCTACCTGCCCCCTCGCTCCAAGATGTCCTACTCGCAGGAGATCATGCGTACGCTGGAGTCGGCCCGACCTTCGGCTGAGACGGGCACGGGCGTGTCACTGCATCATATCGCCGACCGCATCTCTCGCAGGGGGCTTGTGGTGATCATCAGCGATCTCCTGGACGATCCCGAGAAGATCCTCACGGGGCTGCGTCACTTCCGTCACGATCAGCATGATGTGATGGTGTTTCATGTTATGGATCCTCGTGAAGTGGACCTTGACTTTGATTCCTCGACGGTGTTTCGTGACCTCGAATCTGGCGAGGAGATCACTACGCAGCCCCTTCAGATCCGCGGGGCGTACCGCACAGCAGTAGAAGACTTTACCAACACGATCAAGCGGGGATGTCACTCGCTGAACGTGGACTACGTGCGCATCACCACCGACATGCCCTTTGATGTGGCATTGCGGGAGTACCTTGTTAAACGCGCCAGCCGTAGCTGGTAGGAGATGATTGTGTCGAATCTCATGCGCGGTCTGCATACCGCGATCGTAACGCCGTTTGCATCATCGGGTGACCTAGACCTGGATGCGTTTCGTCGACTCATCGACCTGCAGCTGGCTGCAAAGGTCGATGGTATCGTCGTCTGCGGATCCACAGGAGAAGGGGCTACCCTGAGCACCGCCGAAAAGACGCTGCTCTGGGAAACTGCCGTTGCCCAGGTAGCCGGACGCTGTGTAGTTACAGCCGGCACGGGAACCAACGATACCCGCTCGACCATCGAGCTGACGTCGATCGCCAAAACGTGCGGCGTCGATGCGGTGCTGCTGGTAACGCCGTACTACAACAAGCCAACACCTGCCGGACTCCTTGCGCACTTTCGGGCGATCAACGATGCGGTGGACGTTCCCCAGATCATCTACAACGTGCCGGGCCGCACCGGACAGAATGTGTCGGCTGCAACACAGATCGCCATCGCTGAGGCATGCCCACGCGTAATCGCCACGAAGGAAGCCTCGGCCAACCTCGAGCAGATGTGCGAGATCATCCGTCATGCACCGCCACATTTTGCGCTACTGGCCGGTGATGATGTGCTGACGCTTCCGGCTATTGCCTGCGGAGCAACGGGCGTTATCGCCGTCATCTCCAACTATGCGGGCAAGCGCTTCCGACGTCTCGTGCATGCGGCACTTGAGGGCGACATGCGCACGGCCCAGCAGGAGCAGATGACGCTGATGCCATACTTCGCCGCCAACTTCATTGAGTCGAACCCGATCCCGGTCAAGCAGATCCTCCATCACCTTGGTCACATCCAGGCGGAGTACCGCCTGCCCCTTACCAAGGCCTCAGCGCAAACCCAGGAACGTCTGCGCGAGACACTGCAGGGCTTTTCTGACGAATGACCCTTCCGCGCATCATGGGCATTGTGAACGTTACGCCCGATTCGTTTTCCGATGGTGGACAGTTCACGAGTGCAGCGTCAGCTATTGAGCACGCCCTGCGTCTCGCTGATGAAGGGGCTCACATCCTCGACATCGGCGGAGAAAGCACACGTCCGGGAGCCGAGCCCGTCTCGCTTGCCACCGAGCTCGAACGTGTGATCCCTGTTATCGAGGGGATCCGCGAGCGGAACGCTCACATCGACATAAGCATCGACACCACGAAGTCCGCCGTTGCGAGTGCCGCCGTCGCAGCCGGTGCGACCATGGTCAACGACGTCAGTGCCGGACGTTTCGATCCTGAGATGCTCGCCACTGTTGCTGAAGCCGGCGTACCCTATGTGGCAATGCACATGCAAGGGGCTCCCCGCACCATGCAGCAGGATCCGCACTATACCGACGTAGTCGCAGAGGTCCGCGACTTCCTTCTTGAACGTTCCGCAGCGGCACACCACGCCGGCATCCGCGAGGTTTACGTCGATGTTGGTATCGGCTTTGGCAAGTCCATTCGCCAAAACCTCGAGCTCCTGCAAAACCTAAAAACATTTAGCACCATTGCGGCCGGTCAGCTCCTCGGCATCTCCCGCAAACGATTCATTGGCACCCTCGCCGGCATAGAACGTCCCGAAGACCGGGACGGCGCAACAGCGCTGCTGCATGCGCTATTGCTGCCTGCGAACGTTAGCATTGTCCGGGTGCATGAGGTGAGGAGAGTTACTGAATTACTGAATTACTGAATTACGGAGTTACGTCTCCGTCATCCCCGCGAAAGCGGGGATCCTAGCGTTTGAAGATGGATTCCTGCTTTCGCAGGATAGACACCTCACACCTGAAACCTGAAACCTCACACCTGAAACCTGAAACCTCACACCTGAAACCTGAAACCTCACACCTGAAACCTCAAACCTGGCGATAGCCCCCCACATCAATCCCGATCTTCTTGATGCGGTTGTGGAGGGTTTCGCGGCTCATGCCGAGGATGGCGGCGGCTTTGGAGACGTTGCCGGCGGTGCGGGTGAGTGCCGCCTCGATCTTTGAGCGATCGTCGGTGGCGGCTGGTTCGGGTTCGATAGCAACTGGTGCAGGGGGCGGTGGGGCGGCGATCTGACTTGCCGGACGTGCCGGAAGGGTGGCGCGTCCGAGGATGCGATGCAGGTCGGCTACTTCGAGTTCGTCGTTGGACATTGTCTGCAGGGCCACGCGGAGCGTGCTGGCAAGTTCGCGCACGTTACCCGGCCACTGGTACTCCCGCAGGTAGTCGATGGCGCCGGGAGAAACGCTCTTGGAATCACCCATGTCCTTGTTGTGCTTAGCGATGTAGTGCTCGACAATTGCCGGTACGTCATCGGTGCGTTCACGAAGGGGCGGGATGAAGATCTCGCATTCACGAAGACGATGATAGAGCTGCTCGCGGAATCGTCCGTCAGCCATGGCGCTTAAGAGATCGCGGTCCGTAGCGCTCACGAAGCGGATGTCAACGTCTTCGACCTCCACCGAGCCGAGGCGACGCACGCCCCTTTGCTCCATCGGCAAAAGGAGATTGGCCTGCAGCTCCGGCGGCATGTCGCCGATCTCGTCCATGAAGAGCGTTCCCTTGTTAGCCTGGTGGAACAGGCCGCGCTTGTTTTCCATAGCGCCCGAGAACGAGCCGCGCGTGTGACCGAACAGTTCGCTCTGGAACAGATCCCGTGGGATGTTGGGAATGTCAACGGTGACGAATGGATGCTTTGCCCGACGGCTGACGGCGTGCAGGGCCTGGGCAACGAGCTTTTTGCCGGTGCCGGTCTCGCCAAGTACCAGCACGTTAAGATCAGTCCGGCCATAACGCAGGATGAGATCTGCCACGTCCATCATGGCACGAGATGTACCAACGATGCCGTGACTTTCCATGATGCGACGTCGGTCCTCATCACTCGCCGTGGCGCGGATGCGGTCCATAGCGCTGGAGAGAACCTCGATCAGCCGATCGTTACTCAGCGTTGACTTGTCGATGAAGTTGATGGCGCCAAGCTTTGTAGCCTGCACAGCCATTTCGATTGTGCCCTTACCCGAGATCATAATGATCGGGATCGACGGAAACTCGCGGATCGATTTGCCGAGCACGTCAATGCCCGTCATCGACGATTCGCTGCCAAACTCAATGTCAAGCAGCATCAGGGCAACTTCGGGGCTGCTCTTTGCCAGGTAGGCAAGAGCCTGCTCCGGACTATTGCGAACCTCGGGCGTCCACCCCTGTGAACGCACGACGTCGGCAATGGTGGCCGAGAAGTCGCGGTTGTCGTCAACGATCAAGATTTTCATATCACTATTCATTGATCCAGAATGCTCATCAACTGGTCGTATTCTCTGCGCATGTCGCGGCTCTGAAACGTCTGCAGATCAGGGTTCCAGACGGCCCGTAAATATACGTCTGTGCTCGGGTTGAAGTATTCGATGAAGCGCTCCTTCCGTCCGCGCGAGTTCAGCGCCTGCGTCTTGAGAAAACAGGAGTTGACGCTGGATGCTGTGTTGCAGTACTCGCGCTGGTCGATATGGAGCTTGTACTCGTCGTTGACGGAGTCTTTGCGCGGACCCTTGTAGTAGAACACCTCGCCCTTGGTGTTCAAGCGGTAGACCTCGATCACGTTCAGTGAATCGTCCTCCGTGCCCCAACGCAGCACCAGGTCACGAGTGTCCTTGGTAATGCAGGGGGATGTTGTTTCGGGACGTGGCGTTCTGCAGGCAACCAGCAATAGGCTGCACGAGATCAGCGAGAGAAGTATGCGTCGAGACGCGCGAGGCATCGAGTGTGTCCCAGTAATTGCACGGTACGAAACAGATCGGCTCCCACTTCGCGATGCGTCAGCACGAGACGAAGGGGCTTCATCATTGCCCCCATCTTCATACCGGCTGATTCCGCAGCGCGCTGTGCAAGCCCCTTGAAAGAAACGGCGTCAGCAAGTGCTGACGCATCCAGGCCCTGTCGAAACGTATCAAGGGCGGTGCTTAGTGTATCGTTGCCGGTAAGCGCCGTTGCGCCGGTCTCGGTGAGCGGTGCAAGAGTGTCGCCAAACAGGTAATCGGCAAACTCGGCAATGTCGCCAAGGAACGCTACGCGGTCGCGTACGAGTTCGATAACGTCCGCCACGTAGGCGGGGTCGATGTACGCGTAGCCCCGTTCAACGAGCACAGGATGCAGCTCGCGAGCAAGGTCATGCACATCGCGACGCTTCAGGTACTCGCCGTTCATCCAGTTGAGCTTCTGATAGTCGAACACCGCACCGGCCTTGTTCACGCGCTCCAGCGTAAAGGCATCGATGAGCTCCTGCATGGAGTAGAACTCATTGTCCGATCCCGGATTCCATCCGCAGAGCGAAACAAAGTTGACGAGTGCCTCGGGGAAGAAGCCCTTCTTGGCAAAGTCGCGCACCATCACATCGCCGTGACGCTTGCTCATCTTAGAGCGGTCGGGGTTCAGTAGCAACGGCACGTGCGCAAAGGTAGGGGGCTCCCATCCAAACGCCTGATAGAGGATGATGTGCTTCGGTGTTGACGGTAGCCACTCCTCGGCACGGATCACGTGGGTGATCTCCATCAGGTGATCGTCAACAACGTTAGCAAGATGGTACGTCGGGAATCCGTCGCTCTTGAGCAGGATCTGATCGTCGATCTCGCGGCCATTGACGATCACTTCGCCACGGATCACATCGCTGAAGCGCACATCCTGATGAAGGGGCACCTTCAGGCGAATCACATGCGGAGCGTTCTCGGAAAGAAGGCGCTGCGTTTCCTGTTCGCCAAGCGTGTACTGATTGCGCATCGCCGAACGGTCGTACTTCGGAGCAATGCCGGCGGCCTGCTGACGAGCGCGCATGGCATCGAGTTCTTCGGC
>JBJTEQ010000157.1:0-7684 GCA_046092945.1 Kapaibacterium sp. (SeqCode) | reverse complement strand
GCCAAGCAGCTTGGTTGGAAGTCGGGGTATTTCTCCTTCAACGTCTCTGGAGGACGCTGTGAGGTCTGTGAAGGTGCTGGATCTGTCCTCATCGAAATGCAATTCCTGCCGGATCTTACGCTCCCATGCGAGGCCTGCCAGGGAACGCGCTATCGTCGCGATGCGCGCTCGATCCTCTACAATGGAAAGTCGATCATCGACGTGTTAGCAATGACTGTTGACGAGGCCATAGCGCACTTTAAGGACTACCCGCGTATCGTCAACAAGTTGAGAATACTCTCTGACGTTGGTCTTGGCTATCTGCGCCTGGGTCAGCCATCGACGCATCTTAGTGGCGGCGAAGCTCAGCGGGTAAAGCTCGCCGGACATCTGGATTCCCAGTCAGAAGGCTCGCGACTCTTCATCTTTGATGAACCCACAACGGGTCTGCACGTCCATGATATTGCGCGCCTGCTGACGGCATTCGATCGTTTGGTGGAGCAGGGGCACACGCTTCTCATCATCGAGCACAACCTGCATGTTATCAGCTCTGCCGACTGGGTCATTGATATCGGTCCGGAAGGGGGCTCTGCCGGCGGCCACGTGGTGGCATCAGGTACTCCAGCTGATGTGACCAAGGTCAAGACATCGCACACTGGTCAGGCTCTTGTCTCTTTCTACCGTGATCACCAGTCAGTGGCGCAATCGGAAGAGGCAAAGCCGACGAAGCCCCGGAAGAAGGCACGGTCATGAAACGTGTCGTGCGAGTCCTTGTCACGTATATCGTGCCCCTTATCCTCGTTGCCGTCACGGGATCGTACCTGATCAATGGTACCAGCCCAGCTGATCTCGACCTGATGATGAGCAGCATCGGTAAGCTCAATTACGGCTGGGTTGTTGTTGCGCTCGTAACGGGTGTTCTTGCTCACGTTGCCAGAGCGCTTCGCTGGGAGGTTCTGCTGCGGCCATCGGGTGCTACTGTCCCTCTATCGTCGTCGTTCAATGCCGTGATGATAGGCTATGCCGCAAATGCCATCGTGCCGCGGGCGGGAGAGCTGGCACGCCCCCTCGTGCTGGCTCAACGTGCTCGCATTCCGGCGGAAACATCCATCGGCAGTGTGGTTATCGAGCGCGTTATTGACGTGCTGACGCTGCTTGTCGGGATTTTCATGGTGATGACATACGCTCAAAGCGAACTTGTTACAACGCTGCTGCGCATGCGTGGAGCATCACCCTCGACGTTTGCCGCAGCGGATGCACAGTCAACCATCACGAGTCTGTTCCTGATTCTGGCTTCGCTTGCTGCCGTCGTGGTGATCGTGGTGTTTACCCGCGCTGGCGAGGCCATTATCGGTGTCACCCTCGGCAAGGTCCACGAGAAGAGTGCCTCATCGATTCAGGGGGCTCTGCATCGCCTGCGCGACGGACTCGCCTCGGTACGTCAGCCTCGATTGCTGATGCCAATCACGGTCTTTACGATTGCTATCTGGGCGTTGTATATCGTTACGACATGGACTGCACTCACGGCCATGCCATATACGGCAACGGCAAGCGCAGGGATCGCCGATGCAACGCTATTGCTCATGATCCTTGCCTTGGCCGTGACCATTGCGCCCACGCCTGGCGCAATTGGTGTGTACCACGTCGCAGCGCAGATTTCGCTTGTTTCGCTCTTTGGCGCAACTCCCGCCGAGGGATTTGTGTTTGCGATGGTCTCGTGGATCGTTAATCAAGGCGCTGCATTGCTTATTGGCGGCGCCTGTTGGATTATCGAGACGCGCTCCGGAGTTCGTATCCGGTTGTTTTCTGAACCTTCATCAATGGAGAATC
Organism: Kapaibacterium sp. (SeqCode); assembly: GCA_046092945.1. Lineage (GTDB taxonomy): Bacteria > Bacteroidota > Ignavibacteria > Kapaibacteriales > Kapaibacteriaceae > UBA10438. The sequence goes on along the minus strand of JBJTEQ010000157.1, from coordinate 5,875 downwards.
ATCCGTCATGACGTTGGAATCTTCCCTCGACAATGTCCACCAAACGGACGTTATCGTTATCGGTGCCGGACCATGTGGTCTGTTCACCGTCTTTGAGGCAGGACTTTTGAAGTGGAAGTGTCACCTCGTCGACTATCTGCCGATCCCAGGCGGACAATGCGCCGAGATCTATCCCAAGAAGCCGATCTACGATATCCCCGGATTTCCATCCGTTCTGGCCGGTGATCTGATCGATAATCTCATCAAACAGGGAGCCCCGTTCGAGCCATCATTCACCTTGGGCGAACGTGCCGAGGAGCTCGCAAAGCTCGATGACGGAACGTTCCGACTCACGACCACCAAGGGCACAGTGATTCACGGTAAGACCGTGTTTCTTGCTGGAGGCCTTGGGTGCTTTGAGCCGCGCAAGCCGGCAATACCCAACATTGCCGAGTACGAGGATCGTGGTGTTGAGTACATCATCAAGGACCCGGAAGTATACCGCGGCAAGCGCGTGATCATCGGCGGCGGGGGAGACTCGGCACTCGACTGGACGATCGTGCTGGCTGACATCGCCTCGCACGTGACGCTTGTGCACCGCAGCGACATGTTCCGTGCTGCACCGGATAGCGTCTCGAAGGCACGTGATCTGGCAGCTGCCGGACGCATCTCCATGATCACCGATGCTCAGGTCACGGGGCTCACCGGCGACGGCGCAGTGAAGTCGGTCACGATCACGCACAACGATAACTCGACGAGTGATCTGACTGTTGATCACTTCATTCCACTCTTCGGTCTCTCTCCGAAGCTCGGTCCTATCGCTCAATGGGGCCTTGCTCTGGACAAAAACGCCGTAGTCGTGGACCCCACCAATTACATGACTACCATTGACGGCATGTATGCCGTGGGCGATATCTGCGAGTATCCAAACAAGCTAAAGCTTATTCTTTCGGGCTTCCACGAGGCTGCCGTTGCGCTTAACCACGAGTACCAGCGTCAGCACCCCGAAAAGAAGCATGTGATCAAGTACACAACCGTCACCGGAGTGCCTTCGTAAGGGGGCTCTTCAAAGCGTCCCTAGGGGCGCAGTCGTGATAGCAAAAAAAAGAAAAGGCCGGTGCCTCAGATGATGCACCGGCCTTTGTGTTTCGACGGAGACTGCCTTACTTGTTATCCCACCAGACGCGATCGTTGATCGTCTTTCCGGCCGGCATATTCGAGTTGTAGAGGCGCTCGTATTGTGCGTACGGGAACCGACGTGGGATCGTTGTGCCTGTCGTTGGCGCAAGCGTTGGGAACCCAGTGCGGCGCCAGTCGGACCATGACTCCGGCTGCGTGTACATCGCGATGTACTTCTGTGTCATGATGTTGTCCAGCGTCAGTTTATCGGAACCCGGATCAACCGATGGCTGAGCAAGGTAGGCCGTGATTGCTGTTGGAGCAACACCAGAGCGCTGCATTGATGCCGTGATACCGGCGACATATGCCGCGTGAGCAGCAGCAGCATTACCGAGACGGCTGTTGGCTTCTGCTTCGATGAACTTCATTTCGGTGAAGGTCAGGAACGGAACAGCCGAGCTGATGCCTGCATAGAACTCATTCATCCTCGACGTGCCGGAAACGGCACCGTTCGAATCAGCAACGGCAAAGATCGGACCGCGTGGATCCTTTGTTGCCATCATGATCTCGGAGAGCTTCACACCAAAGGTCAGATCACCATCGCGCTGCGTGGTGAACTGATACCATGGGTTGCCTTCTGTCTCAAGTGCACCAAAGGTGAACTGGAAGTCTTCGGCATTTGAAGCAATACCTGCTGCAGCAGCGGCAAGTGCACCGGCAGCGGCCTGGTTGCTGCGATTCACGAGGTGAATCGCCATGCGGGCCTTGAGAGAGTTGGCAGCCTTGATCCAGCTCGCCGTCTTGCCACCGTACATGAGATCGTCGCCACCCGGCTTCAGATTGCTCGTAGCGGCACCGAGATTCTTGATGGCATCATCAAGCATGGCATTCACGGCGGTGTAGATGCTCTCCTGCGTGTCGTACTTGGGTTCCGTGTTCTTGGCACCGGCAAGTGCTTCTGAATACGGGATATCGCCCCAAAGGTCCGACATGGTGATCATGCCGTAGGCCATCAGAACTTGGAACACACCCTGATAGTGCGGTGCTCCATCAGCCTTTGCGCGCTCGATGAGAACAGCAAGGTCGTTCATCGGTCCGGTGTACATCGTACTCCAGGCGTTGTTGACATCGCTCTCCGTGAACTGATAGTTGTAGATGCCCAGGTGCTGACGGTCGACGCCGGTGTTCTGCTGATTCAGAACACTCGTGTAACGACCAAAGTCACCACCCATGACGTAGGCCATACCAGCCTGGATCGTCGGCAGCACCACAGTATAGGCAGCCGTTTCAGGGGTATTCGGGTTGACATTGATTTTTGGGTCGATCCAGGTATCGCACGCCGTAAGGACGACGAGCAACGCACTGCAAAACCCAATGAGATATCGTTTCATAATCGTGTAGTTCCTTGATTGTGTCGATATGTTGGGTTAGAAGTTCAGGCTGAACGAGAAGACGTAGCTCTTCGTGCTCGGCATGTTGAAGTAGTCAAGGCCTTGTCCGCTCGATGCACCAAGAAGGCTGGTCTCAGGATCAACACCCTTGTAGGCTGTGCTGAGCCAGAGATTGCGGCCCGTGAACGAAACCGTAAGACCGCTGAACGGCGTTGATTCCATAACGTTCGATGGGATCACATAGGACAGTGTCAGCTCACGCAGACGTACCCAGCTGGCATCTTCGATGAAGTCTTCGGTGTTGCTGCCAAAGAAGCCGTTACCGTTACCAAGCGAAAGCCATCCTTCGCCGTATGGTGCGGCGATGTCATTTGTTGCGCCGTTGGAAGCCTTAGCGCCTTCAAACACCTTCGTACCTGTGCGGTCTTCTGTTTCCTTGTGGGTACCGAAGAAGTACAGAGCACCGCGTGTTCCGTTCCACATCACGCCACCCTGACGGATGTCGAGTTGTGCGGCAAGGGTGAGCCCCTTCCATGTGAACGAGTTGCGGATACCCAGGAGGAAGTCAGGATTGAAGCTGCCGAATGCCTTCTCCGTTTCATCCAGGATTGGATAGCCGTAATTGTCCGATGTTGTGTCGTCGTCGATCAAGACCTGACCTGCATCGTTGCGCTTCCAGCCGAAACCAAAGATCGAGCCATAGGGGAGACCCTTGACGGCGCGAACTGATGAACCCTGGAAACCACCAAGGAAGATGTTGTCAACGCCAGGAGCGAGTTCAACTACTTCGATCGTGTTCTTCGTGAAGTTCACCGTAACGTCCCAGCGGAAATCGTTGGTAACGATCGGTGAGCCTGACAGAACGACTTCGATACCGCTGTTGCTGATCGATCCGGCATTCTTCAGCTGGGAGCTGTAACCGGTCGAGTTTGCGATAGGCACAGAGAAGATTTGATCTTTACCAGTCTGGTCGTAGTACGTGAAGTCGAGTGAGAGACGGTTGTCAAGCATCGAAATGTCAAAACCAAACTCCATCGACGTTGTGCTTTCTGGACGAAGGTCCGGAGCAGCAAGATTATCGCCGAGCGTGTAACCAATGCGACCGCCAAATGGGAATGTCACGCCATTCGTCCAGCCGTCACCGTAGCCAGCTGATGCAAAGCCGGTGTTTGTACCGTAGATCGGGGCATCCTTACCAACCGATGCATAGTTCGCGCGGACCTTCATGTAGCTGATCACATCGTTCTTCAGTTCCGGCATCAGTTCGGTCAGCACTGCTGAGGCCGAAAGTGATGGATAGAAGAACGAGTTGTTGGCTTCAGGAAGCGTTGTCGACATTTCGTTACGACCTGTGAAGTTGAAGAACAGGGCGTTCCTATAGTCGAAGCGCAGATCGGTGTAATAGGCCATCGTGCGCTTGCGCGAGATGCCCTGATTGGCAATGCGTCCAGAGTAGTTGTTAATGGCACCCGGATTCGTCGGGTCACCAACGCCGTCAGCCTGAGCGTAATCGAAGTTGAACGACGACGAATACATGTTCTGACCAACAAGAGCCTGAAGATGAATGTCATCGGTGAGATCCGTGTTGTAGGTCACGATCAGATCCGACGTGATGTCACTCAGGGTGTTGTTGTCCGTGAACAGGCGGCCTGATGGATAGGCGCGAGAGTTCTTCATGAACGTCTGCTTGCGACTGTCGTTGTAGTAGTCAAGACCGATGCGATACATCACATCAAGACCGGGTGTTACCGACCAGTCGACTTGTGCGTTTCCAAAAAGACGATTGACATCGTCCTTGAAAACGTTCTCGTTGACCGTCCAGAATGGGTTGTCGTAACCGGCGCCTGCACGATACGTGCGCTGGCTACCATCAGGGAACTTGTAGGCAGCTGCTGTCGTAACGGCATCAGCACCATATCCGTTCGAGTTATCCCAGTTTGGTGGGGTACGCAGCAGGCTGAGCATGACACCCGAAACGTTTGAACCCTGTTGGATACGTGTACCACCGGAGTTGACGTAGTTGATGTTTGCCGATGCCGTGACGTTGCTTGCCACGGATGCGCTGCTGCTGACCTTCAGGTTCTTCTTCGCCCATGAGGAGTTTGGAACAACACCGTCGGAATTCAGATTCGAGAACGTGACGAAGTAGGTGGCTGCCTGGCTGCCTCCTGACATTGTCACCGATTGGTTCTGAGTCAAACCGGTTGTGAAGAACTGCGCTGCAGGATCGACTGCCGTTACCGGCATGTCCTGCTTGGCATTTGGATTACTCTTGCCAACGATCGCGCCACGGCGGTCCCACTTGTAAGCAGAATTACCGTCGAAGCGAAGCGTATCCATAAGCGCACCCCATGAACGGGAAGCACCGGAACTGAATGCATACCTTCCACCAGCCCCTTGCGACCACTTGGTCTGGAGTTCAGGAAGCTTGTTGACCTCATCGATACCCCATGATCCGGCGACGTTGATGTTGATCTTGCCGTCAGATGGCTTACCCTTCTTCGTGGTGATAATGATAGCACCACCGGCTGCACGAATACCGTAGAGAGCCGTAGCAGCTGGACCCTTCAGGACGTTCATGCTCTCGATCGAATTCGGATCGAGGTCCATGGCACGGTTTGAATAGGCAACGCTACCAGTGGTTCCGTCCGAAGCAACCTGTGAGTTGTCGATCGGAATACCGTCGACAACGAACAGCGGCTGGTTGTCACCGGTCAGCGACGATGATCCGCGGATTCGGATGTAGGATGAAGCACCCGGCGTACCCGTCGAGTTGTTCACCTGAACACCGGCCACGCGCGAAGCGAGGGAATTCACAACGTTCGTTTCGCGGGATGCCACGATCTGATCGCTACCGACTTCTTGCGTCGAATATCCCAGCGACTTCTTCGAACGACCAAGACCGATGGCGGTCACCACGATCTCGGCTTCACGATTGTCGTCGTTTTCAAGAACAACGTTGATGACGTTATTCTCACCGACGGCGACTTCACGCGTCTTCTTCCCGACAAGTTTGAAGACCAGGGTCGCACCGTCTGCGGCCTTGATCGTATAGGCACCATTGTTTCGAGAGAACGTTCCCGCCTTTGTTCCCTTTACTTGAATGACTGCCCCCGATAATGCAGCACCATCAGCATCTGTGACGGTACCGGAGATTGTTCGGTCCTGCGCCATGGCCATAACGGCTGTGGCAAAAATGACCGCAAAGAGGTAGAAAACTCGTTTCATACTCCTGCACAATGAAGTGGATGAAAAACGTTGACTGTGTCGATTGTTTACACGTCCAGAAGGTCTGTCATCAACGCCCCAATGGCTGCCGTTGATACTCCCAGTTGATGTCCCCAAGATTGGAAATCAACTGGGAGTATCAACGGCAGCCATTGGGG
>JBJTEQ010000156.1:0-20644 GCA_046092945.1 Kapaibacterium sp. (SeqCode) | reverse complement strand
GAACCAGTTTGATGGGAATCGCGCCGAATTGATCTGACCAGCGATCTGACCGCGGATGTTTACCGGGGTGTATGGCAAACCTGACTGCCAGAATCCCGACATGTTTACTGTGAGATATTCAAGGATTGGATATCCAGCAATCGTTGGACCCTCATCCCTTCCCCAAGCAAAGCCCACGACCGCATTGATACGGTGAGGAAGGTCGTTGCTCAATGGGAAGTCGACGATCGGGAATTGCAGATCACCAGTGATTGGATCGACCGGCGGTAGCTGAGTAGCCGAGTTTGCATTACCACGCACACCCGAGATCGTATAGTTGATGTTGAACGACCAGTTGTCCGTCATGCGCTTCATGAACGACATTTCGATACCACGAGACGTACCGTACGAGGCAAGGTCATACTGGTACTTCGGGCGACCCTGGAACGTGTCGATCCGGATCGATGGCTGGTTCTGAATGTCATTGTAATACCCAGTGATCGACAATGCGAGTTCGTCGTTCAACTGATGGTTGTAGGCAACCTGGAACTGATTCGTACGCTGTGGCTGGAGGTTGGGGTTTCCAAAGAAGTCCTGGAATACGGGATCAGAATACACACCGTCGAAGAAATTCTGCCACGCCGGGTTCTGATAGTAGATACCGTAGGAAAGCTGGAAGTTCTGGCGCTGAGTGATCGGATACACGACAGAGATACGAGGGGCAAAGACAAGCTTTGACGTAGCGTCTGGCGTCAGCGAATCCGGATTACCCACGTCGAACGTTGATGCATTGGCATTCAGGTAGTCCATACGGAGGCCAGGCGAAAGAACAAGCCCCTTGAGCATGATCTGATCCTGAACGAACAACGCCGCCGTCATCGGCTTGCGAGCATCACGCGTGCGAGCCGGGTTGGTCACGTTCGGGCGACCGTATGACTGTGCGTACTGGTCACCGCTCCAAGGAGCCCCGTTCGAATACAGCGAAAGGTCGAAAGTGCGGAATTCAAATCCACTCTTGATCACGTGCCGTGTATCACCAACCTCAAGGTTGTGCGTGATGTTACCATCAACCTGGATCAGGTTTGACTGACGCAGTTCGCGACTCGTTGTGTTACCGTGGTTGTAGAAATACCCGAGCAGACCAAACGGGTTGTTGGTCGACTGTGCATCCGACGTTCCTTCGTAGTAACCGGTGAGCGGATTGCGCTTCGTGCGTTCGATAGGGTTGTACCCATCATTTGTGAACGAATTTTGGCGCATATACTCGTACTCATCGAGAATGGTATTTGACTGATTCTCGATGTACCGGATATCGTCAACAGAGAGATTATCAGCAGGCTCAAACAGCTCGGTACCGGTGAAGAGTCCGGGACCTGTAAATGACTTTGGCTTACCAATATCGCTTGTCTTAACAGTGATCGAGGCACGAATATCGAAGAACGTGTTGGTGCCAAGTGTTTGATTCAACTGTGCAAACGCATTTGAGTTGTACTCCTGCACGATCGGCTGCTTTGCGACACGCTCAGGAACACCATTCCCTATCGGTTGATTGTTGGCATTGAGGACTGGATTGCCAAGCAAGTCTGTCTTGTAGCCCTGTTCGTTTGCATACAACCAGGAGGTGCTGCTGAGTTCACCCACCGTCATACCGTAGGAGCCACCTAAAACAAGGGCCAAATTGTCGTCGATCTGCATTCGCAGACGTGGCGTGATGTTACGTGCCCATGTACGGTTGTTCGGCAGCTGACCCCAGTTATTACCGATCGGGTCGATCACCTGGAGTCCAAAGTTGCGGTAGTTCTGGAAGGAGTTCCGCACCGAAACAAAGAACGTCGACCTACCAAGGCCTACCGGACCACCAAGAGTTACGTCGACAACATCCTCATGTGGTGCACCTGCCTGGATACCGTTCCCAGCTGACCCGAACAGGAATGGAACATCTTTCCGGAGACGAAGCAGACCTTCGTAGCGGTCTGTACGACCTGTCTTCACGACGGTGTTGACGATACCTGCCACGGCATTGCCGTATTCAGCACCGAAACCACCAGTCTGTGCCTGTACTTCTTCCGTGGCAAAGGGGCTGGGCATCACAGCAGAGATTGTCGATCCAACGTTTCCAAGACCACCTGTGAACTGGTCAGTCATGGTCAGACCGTCAACGAGTACCTGCGTTTCGTTCGTGCGACCGCCGCGAACGATGAAGTTATTCCCCGAAGCGCGGATACCGGCACTCAGCGACAGAGCCGAGGCGATGTTGTCGCGACCGACCTTCGTGAGATCCTCACCCTTGGTCACGCGCGTCGTACCGATATCGGTTGAGCGCACCATTTCTCGCTCTGCCGAAACGTCGATCACCTTCATCTGAACACCGCCCCCGGAGGACAACGACACGTTCATGGTGAGCGTCTGATCGGCAACGATCGACACACGCTTGGTGACCGTGTCGAAACCAACAGCAGTTACTCGCACCTCGTACGAACCGGCGTTGATGTTGATGACGGTGTACTTACCGTCAAGCTTGGTCATGGCACCGCGCGTTGTACCGACAACGCGGACGGTGGCTCCCGCAACCGGATTGCCCTCTTGGTCTGTGACCTTACCGGCCAGAATGCCGGTAACGCCGGCAAACGACACAGAGACAACCGCGCAGAGAGTGATCAAAAAGAGGAGGTACTGACGCACCATGAGGTACTCCTTGAGGATCGCTAGAGAACGAAAATTTCCTGAGTATTACCGAACCACCGAAAGCGGACGAACCGTGCGACGTCCGGCCTGTTCTACCACAACGTGGTACATGCCTGCTGCAAGACCATCTGTTGGAATGGTCAGATCCCACGAACCGAGGTTCGTTGGGCTTGTCGAAGCAGCTACACGCTCACCGAGCGTTGACAACAGCGTGACAGTGATCACACCGTCCGTGTGTGAGATGCTGCGGACAGTTGATGCCCCCTGTGCAGGGTTCGGAGCAATGACAACATCGGCGTCGAGCGGGAGTTCTTCGTCCACGCTTACTGGTATGAGCTTCTTGTCGAAGGCCACCATCATCACCTTGGTTGGCTCTGCTGGCAGCTCAAGGTTTGTTACGCGATCACCAGGCGTAACACTGGCGCTGTAACCGATGTAGAGACGATCATTGACCACATCATCACACAGTGATGGATACTGACAGTTGACGCCGTCTGGCGTAATGCTATATGGAGTGGACCACTGGGTAGCACCGGCCTTAAGTGATGTGACCCACACATGTCCATTGAGGGCATCAACAGCTGCCGTTGTATCTGGTTCTTGTTGCTGATTACCGCCAGTGGTGTCGGCGAGAATATTCTTCACATCACCGTTCTTCCACGATCCGTAAACGCAATAGAGCGTATTCTCGGCATCAAGTCCGAGCTGTGGCCAGCGGCTGGCGTTGTCGAAAAACCGCAGGTTCATCGGATAGCCCTTGCCGTCCCACTCGCCCCCTGCAGGAGGTGCCATGAAGAAAATGTTGTTCGTGCCTTCTTTGATGTAGCCCATGCCAGCGGTGCGCTGCGTAGCGCGGTCGTTCATCACGAAGATGGTGCCCTGACGGGCGCCATTTGTGTCCTTGCGGACAACGTACGACGGCACAACACCGACGACAACGTGTGTTGTTCCTTCGCCGTCGATGATCACGTCGATGTGTCCGTTCGGCGTTGGCACTGTATCTGAACGAACTTCGAACGTACCCCATTCATTGTCTGAGGAGTCGATGTCCCTGTAATTCGGAGCGAACACCACACGGGCAAGTTCTGATGGCCAGGTTGAGCCACCGTCAGTTGAAGTGCGCGTGAGAAGGCGAAGCGAATTGTCGGTATAGGCAACAACAACCTTCTTGCCACGGGCTGTCACAGCGTACGTATCTCCACCAAGACCGACAGGAAGGTTTCCTTCAGGTGCTGTAGAGCCCGTGAAGAGCGTTTCGTCTGACCACGAGAAGCCACCATCAGTGGAGCGGCGATAACTGACTTGGTTTGACGGCTGTGCATCGCTACCGACGTTGTGGTTGTAAATCAGGTGCGTGTTTCCATCACCGTCTGCAGCGGCGCGAGGCCACAGGCAGAGCTGTGAGGCATCGGTCACTTCCGTCGTCATCACTGGCTGATCTCCAACGCCACCGTTGGTGAAGAAGCGGATCGGCGGGTGTGACGGAGTTCCGATGATGCCGTCCCTGTACTGCACAAGTGATGGCCAGCCGGAACGTGTATCCTCGACCTTTTCCCATTTTTCGATACCAAGCTGTGGCTGGTCAGGATTGCTGACATCAAGGAAGGTGTAGTGCGTACCGCGGAAGTTGCCGGCAAACCCCGGAATGCGTGACGTTACGTCGCGCGTGGAGTCTTTCGACACCATCCAAACCATCTGAACGTATTTGTCGGCACCATCCTGCGTGTACACGAGACGGTTAGCCATAGCTCCGTTCGTCTGGAAGTCGTAGTAGGTAAAGCCCACTTGAACGCCGGGCAGCTCTGCCTGAACGGCGTCCACGACCTTCGGCATCCGCGCGCGGAGTACAGCGCTGGAGCCCATAGGGCGGGCTTCGAGTTCACCATTGACGCTGAGACGGGGCTCAGCAACCTGAACATTAGATGGTACCAATGTCGCCGAAGACGGCGAAACGGCGATCATGGACCGCGTCCGTTGTGCTGACAGCTCACCGACGGCGAGCGCCAGGAAACAGACGAGAACAGTTGTACGAAGTCGAGAAATGTTCATGATGTCCTCGAGGTCAATCTTTCGTGAATAGGATTGGGGCTTAGCCGTACAATATACAACGGATTCAAGACCTGATATTGTGGCGAGTTACCCACGGGTAACGTCAATGGTAACATGTTTGGTGATCTCGCGGTTCCGCCGATCAAGGGGCGGCAGTGCCGGCCCCCTGAAGGCTCACAATCCAGCTCACAAGGGTCAGGAGGCCAAAAAGCAGGCGCGTGATCAGCCAGACAACGGACCCCGTTACAATGCCAAAGCGCCAGTGCAGGCCCTCCCAACGGACAAGGGCGATGGCGATCACCAGGTACTGCCAGAGCGACGGCAGGCTGATCCGCTGCAGCCAGGTGAACAGCATCGGTGCATCGATCGGACGCAGGAAAACACCGGCGTGTAGGCCCGCTCGTGCGGTTCCAAACCAGAGGTGCAGCCCGCTACTGACAAAGGTATCAACGATCATCACAGACGATGCGGCGGATGCAGCGATGATGCACTGGGAGAACGTGACGGCTCGATCAGTCATGAACCGGATAAGGATCATGAAGAGACCAGCCACGACAACCGTCGAAACAATGGTGACGATGAGTGCCCCACCGAGAGCAGCAGTGAACTGACGCTGCGGCGTCGAAAGATCAAGTTGAGAGGTCTTTACCGGACTTGTCGCGGAATGCTGCAGAAGAATTCGGGACTCGGTCGCCAGGGACAGGTCTCCCCGCTCCCAGAGGGCGCACAGGGTATTGGACATTGACACAAGAAGAACGGCCACGGCGAAAACCGCCGCGGCCGCTTCTCGAGAAGTTTCACTGATACGTGTGGGATCGACCAGGCCGAACCACATCGCACGAATGGCTGCAAATACGCGCACGAATGAGCCCCGATTACTGTCCGGCTGGACGGAAGGATTTCTCCTCGACCGTCGCATTCACCTCGTGCGTCTGATCGAAGTCCAGCGAGTAGATGATGCTCTGGATCAGATACTTCGATGGGAGCTTTACGCCACCGTTGTCGGAGTAGCCGTTGAAGCGCTCGGTTGTGGTTATGGTACCACGCGGCGTTGTCTCGTCCTTCTCGCGGCGAGATACCAGCATGGTTGCTGCATCGAGATAGTACCGTCCTGCAGAGCCCCCTTCCTTGGTGAGCTCCAGTTCGATCTGTCCATCACGCTTCCCCTTGATATCTACCTTATACCCGTCACTGACGGCTGAAAGGAGAGGGAACAGCTTTGATTCGTGGAACAGCAGAGGACGTTCGTCTGCCGGTACCTCGCTGGCCGGACCGCCCATGAGAGCCGTCCACGCGTTTGGTGCATTCACCCACTGCTGTTGCTTCATCACACCGAAGTCGAGCTCGATGTAATCTTTGTCAGGGGCCATGCGTAGACGTGTCATCGAACCAGGGTACTCCTTGCCTTGAAACACCATCTTGCCCTTGCCAACCGTTTTGATGGTACGGATGGCGTCGACGTTGCCAATGGCTGCGCGATGCTTGGCAACGAGTTCGTCAACCGTCATCCCGGCGTTTTCATACGCCGACTCCTTGAGTGGCTCAAGGTCGAGGGTGAATTCCCGGATCGTACCAAATGTTTCGAGCTTGGAGCGTACGTCCGGACTGCCCACGACAACAACGCGCAGGTCGAACATTCCGAGATACTTCGCCGCTGCCTGCTGGATATCCGTTGATGTAAGGGCTTCAACCCGACGGGTGTAGTTGACGACGTCATCGATCGGCACTTCATTAAGCCAGGAGTTCTGCAGTACAGCGGCCACGGTCGACGGGCGTTCAAAGGCAATGCGGTACTGACCAACCTCAAGTGCGATGCGGCGTGCGAGAGCATCCTCTTCCGGACCCTCGTCGGAGAGCTTACGCAGCTCACGGATGATCACCGTGAGTGCAGAGTCTGTTACCGACGAGCGCACTTCGGCACCGCAGGCGATGCGATTGTAACGTCGTCCGCGCGTAAGCACGGAAAACGGCGAATACGTGTAGGAATACGTTTCGCGCAGGGTGTTAAAGAGAAGACTCCCAAAGCCGGAACCAACGTGGCTAGCCATTATAGCTGTTGCGTCGAAGTCGGCAGCGCGCACCGGCGGGCCGGCAGCGCACACAATGATAGTGCTCTGCACAGACCCCTTGCGCGGAACAAAGTACACGCCGGCCGGCTCGGTCTTGATATCAGGGATTTCGACTTCCGGGCGAGCCCCCTTCTCCCAGCTACCGAGATACTTGGTGATGAGCTGACGCGCCTCATCCAGGGTAACATCGCCCACGATGGCCAGGGAGGCCGAGTTTGGGCGAATGTAGCTGGTATGGAAGTTCACTACATCCTGACGCGTAACGGACTTGATGGTCGACTCAAGCGTACGCCGTGCCAGTGGGTTGTCCATGCCGTAGATGACCTTGCGGGAAAGCGCACCGGCGATCTCCATCGGACGTGACCGGCGCGAGGCAACAGAAGCGATGTACTGCTGCTTGAGCTTCTCGAGTTCCTTTTCGTCGAAGCTTGGCTCGCGAAGCTGCTCGCCAAAAATGTCCATCACAAGATTCGCATGCTTCTTGATGCACGACGCGGAGATCGTCATGGACTCCCCCGCTGTGCTGACGCTGATGCCGGCACCTACGCCGTCCAGTGCCTGCGCAATCTGCAATGCCGTGCGCTTCATGGTGCCCTTGCCAAGCATGTCGCCGGCAATGGCAGCCGTGCCTTCTTTGCCTGCGGGATCATAAGCTTCTCCACCGCGCATCACCATGGAGACGGTAACCATCGGCTGCTCGTGATTCTCGATCACATACACATGCAGCCCGTTCGGGAGGTTGAATTCCTGATACTTCGGGAACTCAAAGGACGTTGCGGCAAGGGGCTGAGGACGCACGTCAAGATCTGGCTTAACGTCCGGTACTGGCTGCTGGTCCGGAGCCTTGGTAGGGGTCACGGCTGCCGGTGCCGCCTTCTTCGACTTCGTGGACTTCTTCTTGGTCGTCTGCGCGCTAAGCGGCTCGAAAGCTACGCTGGCAAGCAGCAGAACGGCGGCAATGAAATTTAGTGATGTGCGCATGGTTCTTATCCTTTCGATGGCAGATAGGTGAGAACAACACGCTGCTTTGATCCGAACATCTTCTGTGCGACCCGCTTGATGTCGTCTGTAGTGACCTTCATGTACTTCGTCATTTCGTCATTGATCGCTCCGGTACGTCCTTCAAATCGATAGGAGTCGGACAGTGCAAGAGCCTTTTGATACACACCCATGCGACCCTGGACAAAGTTCATCTCCGTGATGTTCTTTGCCTTTGTCAGCTCTGCCTCGGTTACTCCACCGGCGATGAGACGGTCGATCTCGGCATCGATACCCTTCTCAACAGCACCAGGGTCTTTGCCCGGCGCTACAATGCCGATGCAGAACGTCATGCCGATATACTCGCGCGGGAACAGCGACATGCTCGCCTGCACAGCCAGCTGCGTACTGTCGACGAGTGACTGATACATGCGTGAGGATTCACCGTTGGACATGATCGTTGTCAGCAGGTCTGCGGCATAGACATCTTCGTCGGTCTGCGGCACAGAACGATATGCCATAAAGATAGCCGGCAGCTGCGCCTTGGGATCATTAACCGTTTCGCGGATCTCCTCGGCAAGGGGCTGCAAGGTTCCGATCACCGGACGCTTTGGTTCCGGTGCCTTCGGATATCCGCCGAAGTAGGCATCGATCGTCTCGCGGACCAGCTTGTCATCAAAGTCACCGCTGACAACAAGAATCGCGTTGTTTGGCTGATAGAACTGATCATAGAACGCCTTGAACTCGGCGATGGTGGCACTGTCGATGTGCTGCGCTGAGCCGATCGGTGCCCATTCGTATGGCGTACCAGCATAGAGCGCCTTCTGCGCCTTCTCCAGCCATCCACCATAAGGAGCATTATCGTAACGATTCTTGCGCTCTTCCTTCACAACACCGCGCTGTGTTTCGACGCCGATGCTGTTGACCTGCAGCTTGCGCATGCGCTGCGCTTCGATCCAGAGTCCAAGTCGCACCTGGTTGGACGGCAGCACGAAGTGGTACACCGTCTGGTCATTGCTCGTGAAGGCGTTCAGCTCGCCCCCTGCCCCGTTGACCATCTTATCGATGGTTGAACGTTCGATCTTATCGGTCGATTCGAACATCAGGTGCTCGAAAAAGTGCGCAAAGCCAGTACGTGCCGGGTCCTCATCGCGCGAACCAACCTTGTAATGAAGGACGGTTGCTACAACTGGTGCCGAGTGGTCTTCGTGAAGGATCACGTGCAACCCATTGGGCAGATCATACTCGGAAAAGGCAAGGGGCTTGTACTGCGCCAGAAGACTCGTCTGCATGGCGCAGACGAGTGCCAGCGCGGCAAAGCCGCAGGCAAGAGAACGTTTCATGTGTTGTCTGAGATGTGAGAAGATTGTCGTACGATAGAGGCGGGTAGAATACGAAGGAACAGTTGAAATCGTGCAAGCAGCACTGCTAAAAGCGTTACGGCGGCGCAGATGATCGGGAGCCAGTCACCATAGCGGGCGTAGAATGTCTTTTCGCCTGATAACCGCACTGTCCCGACGGCAGCTGTTCGGCGCAGTTCAGGAAGCTCGAGTATGGAATGGCCCGACTGATCGATGATACCTGACACGCCGGAGTTGGCGCACCGGATTATGCTCCGTCGCATTTCGATAGCTCGCATTCGGGCAATGTCATAGTGCTGACGTGGACCCCATGTGCCGTTGTACCAGGCGTCGTTGGTGATGACGGCCAGAACATCAGCACCGTTGTTCACCATGTCGCGGGCAACGTCCGGATAGATCGATTCTATGCAGATGATCGGCCCAACGTTTGCCTTTACCACACAGCCGTTTCTGACCTCCATTGGCATGCGTTCTCGCCCCTTGCCCCATGAGGAGATGCCAACGCCCCACTCAAACCATTGCATGGCAAAGGACAGTTGATCCGCAAAAGGAAGTCGCTCAGCAAACGGCGTCAGCATTGTCTTGCGATGAACCACCGGACCAGATTCACCGGAATTGAGGAGCATCGCAGCATTGAAGTGGTCATACTTAACCGACGGATCAACGATGAGGGATCTGGCAGATGATGGCGCTGAACCGTTCTCGTACACCATCATATCAGCAAATCCGGTCAGCAGACTATAGCTGGACGTATCAATCCAAGTGCGAAGACCGATCCAATCTCCGAGGTAGCGGTAGTTGCGGATAACGTATGGGATGGCAGTTTCGCTCCAAACAACCAGATTCCACGATTTCCCCAACGCTCGGAGCGAATCGGTGATCCGTCGGTGAATCACTAGCTGCTCGGAAGGGGCTGACCACTTATCCCACGGATTGATGTTTGGCTGTACGATCGCCACACTCAACGTGTGCATTGGCTGCGGCTTCATCCCTTCTGTGCGCCGTGCAGAGCCCCATACGGTCCATAGCGCACATAACAGAAGTGCGAGCGTTGCAGGCAATCCGATCCCCATTCCTGCGCGACGACGCTGAAGAGACCAGAATACGAGAACATTCACGGTCATGATCAAGAAAGTCAGCCCATACACGCCAACAACATCAGCAACCTGGGCAAGGGGCAAATCAACAAGCGCATAGCCAAGGCTCAGCCATGGATAGGATAAGTCTGTCTGACCATGGTGCCATTCGAAGGCCGTTGTTACGATCGGTACGAACACTAGCACGCTCAGGCGGGACAGCTTTGTGCTGATCCACCGAAGGACTACCCACGGAAGCATGAGAAAGAACGGATGCCCCAACCAGACGGCAATCCCACTCGCCATGAGATATGGATCGGTCTGCTGCTGCCAGCTGCTGATCCACCAGTTGCATACGCCATGAAACAGGAAGAATGCCACATAGAGTGGTAGCAGGACTCTCTTTCGAGGTGTGTTGGCATCATTAAACTGAAAGAGTGCCCACAGTAGTGGCACCCACGCAATGAGCATCACTTCAGCCGGGACAAGAAGACTTGCATGGCAGTATGCAGTACCGGCAAGGATTCCACTTGCTGAAGACAGGATAAATGTAGCGCGTCGTGTCATCGTTTGGGCACAAAACTACAAACGGCTCCTGCGCTTGCGCACAGGAGCCGTTTTGTTATCGGCTGAATTGTACCGTCGAGGCTTACTTCGTCACCGTCACCGATGATGAGGCCGAGAAGCCGTTGCTGCGAACGATCAGTGTGTATGAGCCAGATGCGAGAGTAGCAGCTGACATACGGACACTGTGCTCACCAGCTGTGAGGTTTTCGCTCAGCAGCGTGCCTACTTCTTGACCGGCACTGTTCACTACAACCACTTCGACCAGGCCGGCTGTTTCCATTCCGAATGAAACAACAGCGCCGTCGACTACTGGGTTTGGAGCAATGTTGTTGATCCAGAGACCTGAACCGTCGCCTTCGATTGTAACGTTGACGTTCTCAGATGTCGAACGAGCGCCATCCTTGTCAACAGTCGTAAGACGATATGTGTACGTTCCAGGGGCGAGCTTCTCATCCGTGATCGAGTAGTCCTTCGGTGTCGTCGACGAACCGTTGGCTTCGACTGTGCGAACAACGCTGAAGTTGTCACCGGCGATGTCGCCAGCCTTGACATTGTTCACAGAAGCGCGCTCAACTTCGAACTGGCGGAGACCTGCTTCCGAAGCTGTTGACCAGAAGACGTCAACGTTCTTGCCGCGTGACTTTGCATCGAATGACGTCAGTTGAACTGGCACCAGTCCGCCGCCATTCGTTTCGAAGAAGTCGAGGATACCCCGAACAACGCGCTCAACACCTGTACGAAGCACGGTTGCTGATGTTGAACGTGCGAAGTGACGCCAGTCAACACCAAGGTACACTGTGTTCATTGTGATACCAGCAGTTGCCGTACCCATGATCGAGTCGTTCGGTGTCGAACGATCTGCACGGCGGTATGTGTAAGCTGCGTTGACAACACCAGACGTTGTGCCGTCGGAGTACATCGAAACGAGCGCCGGTGTTGGATCTGCGTCACCAGCGAAACCAGTGCGAACAACAGTTTCGCCGTTACCACGAGCAATCGCACGTCCGTCAATATTACGTCCACTGTACGTTGGCGAGAATGGCGTGCCAGGTGTACGAAGCTGGCAACGAAGAGCCGACTGAACGAAGTTCAAGTCCGATACGATTGACGCACCATTATGCTGTGATGGCAGCGTTGATGCAGACATCGCAAAATTCTTCTTCATACCTGGCTGACCGGCAGCAATGTAGTTGCGAATATCATCGCGCTCGCTGCGCGTCAGCGGGTTCAGGTCATTTGCCCAGAAGATCGTGTGATACATTCTGTAATCAACCGATCGGGATGCCCAGCTATTCCGTTCGAAAACATCAAAATCATAGCGATCATTCGAAGGATCGTTGATATAGCCCAGGTCTCCGAATGCCTTCTGAACACTGTCGGAATTAAGACGTGCGGCAATCTGATTCTGGGTTGGAACACCAGTGAGAACATCAACAGTTGTGCCTTCGAGGCTGAGCAGAAGTCGAAGAGGTGACTTGCGAACGAAGAAGCGTACATCCTTCGCAAAAACGTTGTTGTTGTTGAATTCGTCGGCGTTGACCGATACTTCAACACGGTAACGCGGTGTAACGTTTGCACTCATAGTAACAAACTGTGCTGGTACATTATATCCAGTCATGCCGAGATATGGCTGTGGTGACCACGATGGGATGGCGAACTGGATATCCTTTGACTGACCCGATGTGAGACTTGTTGTGATCACACGGTCCACCAGAGGGAAGCTGTTGTACTGTGCAGGGTTCATCAGCGCATTATTCGAGGCTGGTGTCTCGATATACACGCGAACACGAACTTGTGAACGAGTTGTTGCAAGTGCACCATTGTTGCGAACCCGTGCACGCACGTCAACTGGAGCAGTTGTCATGATGTATTCTGCGTCGTTTGTTGCGCCAACAGCATCGCGATAAGCTGCAGGGCTCAGTACGTCGATCACTTCAAGGTCGCTCACGTAAAGGCGGCCACTGAATTCATCCGCACCAATGTCATAGCCAAGACCAGCTTCACCACGAATACCGTTTTCGATATCACGTGTTGTACCGCTGAGGCGCTCTCCATTGTTGTTCAGGATCGAACCAATCGGAGCTTGTGGTGTTACAACAACACGAAGTTGTTGGTTTGGCGCCGTACCAAGGAAGGCGTGCTCAGCAACGAAGTTTCCGTACGGAGAGTTAATGTCTTGACCCGTCCAGTTACGCCATTGTGCGAGAGTTGAGAATTCGGTCTGTGAACCGGCTGAAACCAGTTCGCTGACGTGAGATACTTCAACAACGCGGCCAATGCCAGCGTTAGGTGTCCAGAAAGCATTCTTGTTGGAGATCAGTGCACCTGGGGCCGTTGTTGGCAGGTACCAAGTGTTAACGCGTCCATTGCGGAAGATGGTACCCTGATAGAAGATCGCGGAGTTCGTAATAGCCGCTGTGTTAGAGTCCGTCAACATTGCCAGAGCATTGTTCATTACGACCGGAGCGTTGGCATTTTGAAGACCAACACCAACCAGAGCTCCAGTTCCGCTGAGACCATCAGCTGAAATAACAACTGTGTTGTTCACAACCGAATCTTGTGCGGTAAAGTACTCAACCGTGTTTGGCGTCAGAAGTGCCGTCAGCGGAACCGCTGATGTAACACGACGTGTGTACAGGTGGATACCGGCAACGTTAGCTGCTGTGCTTGTGCGATTCAATCCCCAGACTACGTTGCTGCTCACGTATGTGCGCTCGGCCTTGTTCGGGAAGATTACCCGTGCGCTACCGCTACCGCCGGCTACTGACTGGTAATCATTGCGTGCCTGCTCGACTGTAACACCACGAACCCAAGCCGAAGCTGATACACCGCTGATCTCATTGCGAGCGATGAAGAGGTTCATATTGTTATAACGCTGTTCACCACCGGCAAGAATACCAGAGGCGTCCGTTGGGGTACCACCGGTTGCTGCACCGACATTGTAGATGCGGTTGCCCGTGATCTGAGCACCATCTTCGTATGCGGCGAAGATACCGGCACGACGAACGTTGAAGATCAGGTTGTCGCGGATTTCCGTTCCAGCATTGTAATACGGACGGAATTCATTGATGCCGCTCTTGATGAGCGAACCGATACCGATCGAGACAATACCGTAACCGAAGCCATTGATCTCGTTGCCAATGAACTTGTTGTTGGTGTTGATCAGCGTATCGAGGTTACCGAGGTTGTCTGGGTTGATCGTGTCACGGTTGACAATACCTGCCGTGTAAGAGACCGTATTGTTCCGTGTATTCGTCTCAAAGCGGTACTGATTCGAACCGGAGTTGAATTGCACCTGTGGAAGAGACGTAGCGTACGTAGGTGTTACGCCAGTGGCATTTTCGACGAGAACGTTCTGGATCGAAATGTTCGACGAACCAGAGGAGAGGTAGAACACAGCCACAAACGGCGAGGTTGTTGTTGTCTTGCGCATCGTGAAGCGAAGCGCCTTCTGGATTCCACCATCAAATGTGATGTAGCCACCCGAGTTTGCGTTCTGAGCATTGGAAAAATATTGTGCCCGCTGGATCGCGTAGAAGTTGGAAGGTGAGGTATTCTGACCGAACAGAACTCCAAGACCTGATTGTGTATCCATGTTGATCGTCACAGCACCCTTGGAGATCGAGCGCTCTGTCGACGGACGGAACGTGATAGTGTTGACTGAACTGACACCAATGATGCGCGATGAAAGGTCGATTGCGGCTGTTGCAGGACCTGTCTTTGAAACGGTGTAGGTGTTGTCCGTGAATTCAAACACAACCGGACCGCTTACACCACGGAAATACAGGGCATTAAGAGCCGAGTCGATTGTTGGGAAGTTGCGCGGGCCTGTTACCGTTGTACCGATTGTGTACGTACCGTTGAAGTTGGCCTCGACATTCCGCGTAATGCAGATCTCGTTGTTTGTGAGAACAGGATCGCCAGGATACTCGGTACGGAAGCAGAAACGATAGTCTCCGCCTTCGACTGGCGTGAATGACGGGAACGTAAAGATCGCCTTGTTAAACTGACCAGCAGCGATGTCTGGAAGAATACCGGTCTGGTTGTAGACAACCGTATTCTGTGGGAGCTTGGTGATGATCAGACGAACAGGAACGTTCGACAGATCCTGGATGCCGTTGTTTTCGAAGATGCCTTCCGGACGGAATGAACGGCCCTGGATCAGAATCTGCGTAAGATTAGTCGGATTGGGAACCGGCACATTAACAGAGTTGACCGCTGGTTCTTCATTATAACCGATCTCAAAGTTGAGATTAGGCGTACCTGGGCGTGGGAAGCAGTCATTATACGAGTTCTCATCAGGGAATGGGTCAACCAGATCAGCACACCCTACCGCGCGGTGAACGCCAACCGGGTGTCCGCCGCCCATTGGTACAAAGTTCGCAAACGTCTGCGTCAGGCGGACTGTTGGCGCTAAAGGATCGACGATGTTGACTGTATCTGCGTATTCAAGCGCACCCGACGGTGCATACAGTGCCACACGAGCACGGAAACTCTTAACAGAGTCGAGACCCGAATTCTGGAATACAGCTTCGACAGGAATCTGCGTTGTATTAGGATACTTAAATCGACGTGGAGCGTCGTTATTCTGTGGGGAACGGATCTGACGAGTAGAGACATCGCGCTGGACAGCGATTGTAAATGCCTTCGAGTACGCATCGGGACATGCCGAACCAGCGACAGCCGGCGCGCGAACCAATATCACATACTCTCCGCCAATTGCGTTGGTCGTGTTGAAGGCATTACCCGGTCCGGCGAGAAAACCAGAGGCTGTTGGAGGATTGAGGTTGAACGTTCCTGCGCTCGGTGCTACGAACGTCCAGTTTGCACGGTACACCGTATCCGTTTGCGGCAATGGTCCGAAGATCCGGAACTCGAGTGGGGTCGACTGACCTGCCTGGGAGGCACGTACGGTGATCATCGGTGCTGGACGGTTAGAAGAAAGGCCATCGTAAATGTTACCCTTCGGCAGAATCGCGGAACTGTCCGGTGTATCATTCGGGAACGAAGTTCCAGTAAATGATCCGAGAACGTCGATGTCGTGGTCTTCGCAGTCAGGGTAATTGAAGTCCAGCAGCTGACATGGGTCAGTAGGACATGGCATACCACCGTAATAGCTGGCGGTCATAATACGCATCCGTGTTCTGCCAATACGGGTATCGCACGGCAAGCGGAAGGTGAATGTAGCCGTTCCTGGGCCATTAAGGATACACACCAAGCGCTCGGATGGTCCGAAAAGACCATCCTGGTTGACATCCAGCCACACGGAGTAACTGACCCCAAAGAAGGCTAGACTCATCTGTATGCTGACGCTGACGTCCGCACCACGTGGGACCGGAGCACCGGTGCTGGTGATGTACTCATAACCACCGGCACCTACACCAGATGTGCGGGAGTAGTTCGTGCCGATCGAAACGCCGCTGATATACGTCGTTCCTGTCCACGCCTGAGCTGGCTGCGTGGGCCTACAGTACTGCGCGTAGAGCTCTCCGCCCGATGCCAGCAGCACCAAAAAAAGCATTGCCTTTACGGCAACAGAGTAAAATCGGAACATGGGTCACCCCAAAAAAGATGAAAGTTTTGATAGTTCTCAGTTTCAGACTTGGCTACGACACTAGAATCACCGCTCCGCGGGCCACTTCAGGGCTACAAAGGGAAAACCTCTAGTTCACGTGAAGGAAACATACGACACCATGGGAAAAATGTCAAATGGTTCATGTGAAAAAGTACCCTCATTTTTCATGATTTTTTTCCCCGCTGCTGTTTAGAAGCTGTTTTAGGGCTTTGCTTACCCGTAAGAACCACGGCATTTCGCGGAACTACGAGGTTACAGCTTGTTTGACTTCGATATGCACTGCCACAATACGCCTCTACCTTGCGCAACTTGTCACCAAATTTCACCATGATGGACGTGCCACTGGCTGGATCGACAGTAACAACTTTGAGACGTTCGGAGACGTTCTTCCCCAATGTATATGTCGTTGCCTTACTTTGATTTACGGCAGTAACAAATGTCACCATCGGGCCTTCTGAGCCTCCGCCACGTTTCAATGAAACAAGACCGCGTGTGTCGTACTGCGACACGAACCCCGAGTGAACAGGGCTAACCGGCCGGAAGTTCCCGTCACCCTCACCAAACAACACAAGCCCCTTTCCAGCATCGTAACGGATAATGTCGCCCTCAGCACCATACATATTTCCCACAATGACCATGTCTATGGCGCTGTCGTCATTGAGATCCATGGTCTCGATACCCATCACCGGCGAGATCTGTGCTTCAATTGGTAAGGCAACGGAAGTAAAGCCGCTGGCTCCGTTATTCAGAAAAACAGTCGACTGCAACGTATGCGCATTACGATGTAGGCACGTGTCAATGAATTGAGAATCGACGACATTGGCAAACGGCGTTATGGCGAAGTCGTTGAAGTTGTTGAATCGACGGTTCAGCGTTGGCATCTGCGCGAAGACCGCGACCCTATCTCTGACGAGATAACGCGTACCGTTCACCCAGTACGTAATCAACGGGTCAATGCTTCCGTTGTCGTCAAAATCAGCAGCATAGATCTCGATGGGATTCCCCTTAGTGGGGTGATACCGTGAATTCTCCCCGAGATTGCCGCAGATGTAATCGACATCGCCATCGTTATCAACGTCTGCACCGGTTACACTGAACCACCAGCCCGATGTGCTGTCGAGGCCCATTGAACTTGTGACATTTACGAATCCAGCTGCGGTATTGCGGAAAATGGTAAGGGGCATCCATTCTCCAACGACAACAAGGTCCATGCGGTCGTCATTGTCAACGTCACTCCATAAAGCAGCTCGGACGATACCAGGATTCTGAAGGCCGGGCGCAACAGTTGCGGTGACGTCGGTAAAAGCCCCTTTCCCATCGTTGCGTAACAGGTAGCTGCGTTCGCAATAAGGATACATGTCCGTTGCTACGCCCCCGCCAATGAAGAGGTCCATATCTCCATCGTTGTCGAAGTCACACGCATTGAGCGTCGTGGCATTTGTGCTCACTGCCGGCAACGTGGATGACGTTCGCGTCATTTGGCCTTTGCCGTTGTTGATGTACACACAGAGTTCGCGTTCCTTCCAGGTCGTAGCATACTCCGCACCACCACCGGCACAGATAAGGTCTCGGTCTTTGTCCCCGTCAATGTCTACAAGGAGCATTGCCTGTGTCTCATACGTCGTATCCACTCCGTTCAGGCCAGCATCGAACTTCGCAAACTTACCTGCCGCATTTTGGGCAAAGACAGACGTGCTGTATCCCTTCGAGTGGCCAAAGACCACATCTTCAAGTCCATCCCCGTTGACGTCAGCCACGGCAACCGCAGGCCCACCCCAGGAGACACGCGTCGGCATCAGGCGATACCGCTTGAAGTCATCGAAGTAATTCTCGTAATGAACGAAATTCAGACCCAGCGTATCCGTTGCTTCGCGGAAAAGAGTTACCTCCGGACGGTACAGTCCAAAGTGCTTCCGGGAGTCACGGACGGCGTTGGTCTGAAAGAGATCCTTCGTAGAGTTAATCGGCTGCTCGGTCAGGACCTGGGAGGTACCATCAGTCCATTCCACAATGACGGAGTCGACGACCGCAGCAGTGCCGAGGCCCACGATCATCTTGTCGTCCATCCGTGACTGGAAGCCCCGTACCGGATAATTCTCCCGGTAGTGACTCTTGCCACCAGCAACAACGCGGACCTTTGCGCCAAGCCCAGCAAGGTCGAAGTCCTTACCATGAAAACGCAGGGCAAGAAATCCGCCGAGACCCTGCTCCCGGGCGTTGTTGCGATAGATGAAAGCGACGCTGTCATAATTGGGAACAACCAGTTCGAGATCGCCATCATTATCGAGATCACCATAGGCTGCACCGAAGGTCACACTCGTGTCGTTCAATCCCCAGTCCGGCCCCACTTCGGAAAATCGTAATGGGGCTACCTGACGAAACACATTGTTCGGCTCGCGTAGCGCATCGGTAATGACCATCGCCTCGAGCTGCGAGCGATTGATATTGTACACGCTATCTTGGTTCGTTACATCCGCGCTGTAGCCGTTCGCGATAAACACGTCGGTCAGACCGTCGAGATCGTAGTCCTGCATCAGGCATGCCCAGCTCCAATCGGTTGCCGCCATCCCGGTCATGTAGCCGATGTCCGAGAAGAGATTGTTTCCACGATTGAGCTGAATCATGTTTCGGACGATCTGATTCGAATCGTGCGTCGGATTGTAGATCGAAAAATCGCCCGTTGCACCGCCTCCATTAGTAATGCGTCGCACATGCGAGCGTGGAAGCATATCTGTTGTGACGATGTCCACAAGTCCGTCGCCATTCAGATCGGCAACATCACTACCCATGCTGTAGAGAGAGGCGCGTCGGGTCATATACTTCATCTTCTCGGCATAGGTTCCATCGCCATTGTTCATGTAGATGAGATCTGTCGAATTGAAGTCATTAGCGATGTAGATATCGGGCCATCCATCAAGGTTGATATCAGAGACCGTTGCACTAAGCCCCATTCCTCTATCAGAGATCCAGGCGTTATACGATGCATCCTCAAATCGGCCGTTGCCCATGTTGCGGAACAGGTGGTCGGTGCGGCCCCCATGTCTCTCTTCGGTAGACGTGTTGAGAAGAGCCACTTCGACTTCAAAGTTGCTTTTTTCTCCGGCTTGATAGTGCGGGGTAACCGTACCGGCCATCTGGCGCTCGAGCGACCGCTGTGCCACAACGGAATCAGGGGTCCTCATATGGACTTCGCGGGCTGCGTACCAGTTGGAATACGTGACGATGTAACAGTCCAGCAGCCCGTCTTTATCATAGTCGAAGAAGACGCTGTGGACGCTTTCTTCACGGAAGTTCAGACCATACTTTTCAGCCTGCTCTGTGAAGTGTCCACGACCGTCATTGATGAGAAGTCGACACGTATTCTGCCAGCGGGTGATAAATAGATCAAGGTCTCCATCAGCATCGATATCGACGAGATTTAATCCCGAAGAGAAACTTAAAGAGTCGTTTGGGATTCCGATCGAATCGGTAATGTCCGTGAATCGCAGTTCTCCGTCATTGCGATAAAAGCCACAGCCAGCAAAGCTTGAGAAAACAAGGTCTGGACGTCCGTCACCGGTGTAATCACCAATGGCAACACCACATCCGGGGACCATGGAGTTGATCTTCGACATTGAGTCGACGCTGATCTTGATCACCGAGGAACGTTGCTTAAACCGGACACCGCATTGGTCTGGTGAAAGCTTCGTAAAGAGTTTTGTATTCTGAGCAGCAGCCGACATCGAGGCCACAGTCAGCATGATGATCAGCAGGATACGATCACGCATTGCTACGTCTTTCGACTGATTGATTTTCATTCAGTGCTTGGAGCGGGGCTTGAACCCGCACGTCCCTTACGGGACACGAGATTTTAAGTCTCGTGCGTCTGCCAGTTTCGCCATCCAAGCGGCTCGACAAGTTACAATTCCCTTCGGGCCCTGACCATCTCAACAATCGCTGGAACAGCGCTGATCACGATAATAGCAGCGATCACGAGGGTGAAATTCTTTTTCACAGCTGGTTGGTTCCCGAACAGATATCCAAGCGCCAGGAATGAGGCAACCCACACGATTGCACCCAGCACATTGTAGACGAGGAATTGTCGGTAACGCATCTTGCCGATACCGGCAACAAATGGCGCAAACGTGCGGATGATGGGCATAAACCTCGCTAAAACGATGGTCTTGCCACCATGCTTCTCGTAAAACTCGTGGGCGCGGCGCAGGTTAGCCCCATTCAACCATCGAGAGCTCGTTCGGTTAAACACCCGAGGTCCAATGCGCTGCCCGACGGCGTAATTGACGCCGTCACCGATGATGGCGGCAA